>JACPZX010000085.1 GCA_016195325.1 Acidobacteriota bacterium | reverse complement strand
GTCGCCTTCAGCGCCTTGGTGGTCACGCCGGGGGTCGTCGAATCAGAGCGGAGCAACAGCGCGATCGACCCGTCGTTGACGCCGGCCTCGAAGACCGTCCCGACCTTCAAGCTCACGTCGATCATCGAGCCGGCAGCCTGGATCTCCGTGACGGTTCCGGTTACCTGCTTCCGGAAGCCGAAGTTGCCTGAGACGAAGACAAACCCACCGAACTCCGCGTTCAGACCAACGACGCTCACGCTCTGCGTGTTCGGGGCCACATCCAGCGTCGCCTGGACGCCGTCGATATCGAGAAGGAGCGGGTTGGTCTTGAAGTCAGTCGCCGTGTTGTTCAGCTTCACCGTCGCCGACTGGATCGTGACCTGAGCGAAGTCACCTGCCGTCAGGAACGCGCCACCGGTCGCCTTCAGAGCTCTCGTCGTCACGCCCGGCGTCGTCGAGTCGGACCGCAGCAACAGCGCAATCGACCCGTCGTTGACTCCCGCCTCGAAGACCGTCCCGACCTTCAAGCTCACGTCGATCATCGAGCCTGTGGCCTGGATCTCCGTGACGGTGCCGTTGACCTGCTTCCGGAAGCCGAAGTTGCCGGAGACGAAGACGAATCCGCCGAACTCAGCGCTCAGGCCGACCACGCTCACGCTCTGCGTGTTCGGGGCGACATCCAGCGTCGCCTGCACACCGTCGATGTCGAGAAGGAGCGGGTTGGTCTTGAAGTCCCTCGAGGTGTTGTTGAGCTTGACGGTCGCCGACTGGATCGTGACCTGGGCGAAGTCCCCTGCCGTCAGGAACGCGCCGCCCGTCGCCTTCAGCGCCTTGGTGGTCACGCCCGGGGTCGTCGAGTCCGAGCGCAGCAACAGCGCAATCGAGCCATCGTTGACGCCGGCCTCGAAGACTGTCCCGACCTTCAAGCTCACATCGATCATCGAGCCGGTCGCCTGAATTTCGGTGACCGTGCCGGTGACCTGCTTCCTGAAGCCGAAGTTGCCCGAGACGTTGACGAACCCGCCGAACTCGGCGTTGAGGCCCACGACCGACACGCTCTGCGTGTTCGGCGCAACGTCCAGCGTCGCCTGCACACCGTCGATGTCGAGGAGGAGCGGGTTCGTGGAGAAGTTGGTGTTCGTGTTGTTGAGCTTCACGGTCGCCGATTGGATCGTGACCTGGGCGAAATCGCCAGCCGTCAGGAACGCGCCGCCGGTCGCCTTCAGCGCCTTGGTGGTGACACCGGGGGTGGTCGAGTCGGATCGGAGCAGCAGCGCGATCGACCCGTCGTTGACGCCGGCCTCGAAGACTGTGCCGATCTTCAGGCTCACGTCGATCATCGAGCCCGTCGCCTGGATCTCGGTGACGGTGCCGTTGACCTGCTTCCTGAAGCCGAAGTTGCCGGACACGAACACGAAGCCGCCGAACTCCGCATTGAGCCCAACGACGGAGACGCTCTGCGTGTTGGGCGCAACGTCAAGCGTCGCCTGCACACCGTCGATGTCGAGAAGAAGCGGGTTGGTCGCGAAGTTGGTGTTCGTGTTGTTGAGTTTGACCGTCGCGGACTGGATCGTGACCTGCGCGAAGTCACCGGCCGTGAGGAACGCGCCGCCTGTCGCCTTCAGCGCCTTGGTGGTCACGCCGGGGGTCGTCGAATCAGAGCGGAGCAACAGCGCGATCGACCCGTCGTTGACGCCGGCCTCGAAGACCGAACCGACCTTCAGGCTGACGTCGATCATTGAGCCGGTCGCCTGGATCTCCGTGACGGTGCCGTTGACCTGCTTTCTGAATCCGACGTTGCCCGAGACGTTCACGAACCCGCCAAACTCCGCGTTCAGGCCGACGAGCGACACGCTCTGAGTGTTCGGCGCCACATCCAGCGTCGCCTGCACACCATCGATGTCGAGGGTCAGCGGGTTGGTCTTGAAGTCCGTCGCGGTATTGTTGAGCTTGACGGTCGCAGACTGGATCGTGACCTGCGCGAACTCACCGGCCGTGAGGAACGCGCCGCCGGTCGCCTTGAGGGCGCGAGTGGTGACTCCCGGCGTCGTCGAGTCACTTCTAAGAAGGAGGGCGATCGACCCGTCGTTGACTCCGGCCTCGAAGACCGAACCGACCTTCAGGCTCACGTCGACCATCGAGCCCGTCGCCTGGATTTCCGTGACCGTCCCGGTGACCTGCTTCCTGAAGCCGAAGCTCCCCGAGACGTTGACGAACCCGCCGAACTCCGCGCTCAGGCCCACCAGCGAGACGCTCTGGCTGTTCAGGGCGACATCGAGAGTGGCGGCGACGCCGTCGATGTCGAGGGTCAGAGGGCTCGAGGCAAAGTCCGTCGTCGTGTCATTGAGCTTCACGGTCGCCGATTGAATCGTTACCTGGGCAAAGTCCCCGGCCGTCAGGAACGCGCCGCCGCTCGCCTTCAACGCGCGCGTGGTGACGCCCGGTGTGGTCGAGTCGGACCGGAGCAGCAGCGCGACCGCGCCGTCGTTGACGCCGGCCTCGAAGGCCGTCCCGGCCTTCAGGCTGACGTCCACCATCGAGCCCGTGGCTTGAATGTCCGTGACCGTCCCGGTGACCTGCTTCCGGAAGCCGAAGTTGCCCGAGACGTTCACGAAGCCGCCGAACTCCGCGCTCAGACCCACGAGCGAGACGCTCTGCGTGTTCGGCGCGACGTCGAGAGTCGCCTGCACGCCATCGATGTCGAGGAGGAGCGGGCTCGCGGCGAAGTCGGTCGACGTGCTGTTGAACTTGACGGTCGCGGACTGAATCGTGACCTGCGCGAAGTCGCCGGCGGTCAGGAACGCGCTGCCGGTCGCCTTGAGAGCCTTCGTGCCGTCGTCTCTCAGCAGGAGGGCCAGCGAGCCGCCGGAGACCCCGGCTTCGAAGGCGGTGCCGGCGCTGAGCGTCGCGCTCGCGTTGCCGGCGGTCGCCCGGATCTCGGTCCCGACTTTCTGGAAGCCGAAGTCGCCGGTCAGCGTGACGAAACCGGAAATATCGAAACTGAGCGACGTCCCCGAGATGCGGGCCGTCGTGTTCGCCGGAGCGTTCGGGATGGTGACGCTGACCGAGCCGACGCTGACGATCTGACCGACCAGCGACGTCGAGGTGGTGTTCTGGAGGACCTGGGCCTGGGCGCCCGAGGCGTTGAGGAGGCCGCCGCCGCTGAGTTGGAAGGCGCCGCTGGCGAAGACGACTCGCGAGCCGTTGTCGTTCAGGATGAGGGCGAGCTTGCCGGAGGTGACGCCGAGGCTGAAGGGGCCGCTGCCGAGAGTCGCCGTGACGTTCGACGAGACGATCTCCAGGGAGGTCCCGGCGTCCTCGATTCCGATGTCGCCGGCGAAGTCCACGAACCCGGGGATCGAGAGGGTCGCCCCGGTCACGCTGGTGGCGGAGAGGGGGAAGTACTCGCTCAGCACGTTGCCGATCGCGTCGTCCGCGGCGGACGAGCCGGTGTGGATCGGGATGGCCCCTCCCGGCACCTCCTGGACGGTGAGGCGGAGGCGGTCGGCCATCTGGACGACGTCGAAGTAGAGCTTCCCGCCGCCGAAGCCGAAGAGGCCGGTCGAGGTGGTGAAGGCACCGGTCACGGTGCCGAAGGTCAGGAAATCGAAGGTGTCGCCGGCGGTCGGGAGGAACCCGTCGACCAGTACGATTTTGAGGGTTCCGCTGAGGGTCGCCGACCCGGTGACGTTGATCTGGTCGAAGCCGGCCAGCGGATCCGTAGCCCCCGGTCCGGGGGTCTTGCCGCCGATTTCGACCTCGAGGATTCCGCCGGCGATGTCGAGGGTCGCGACCGTCTCCTGCTCGATGACGCCGGTCTGGTTGGACTGAGGGGTGGGTGCGATCGCGGGCGTCGGGGTCGAGGTGGCCGCGACCGGAGGGGTGGAGATCGGGGCTCGCGTGGACTCGAGTCCCGCGCTTCCGGAGACCTCGGGAGGTGCCCGCGGGGAGCCATCACCCCGTCGACCCGAGGGGCGCGTGGTCGAGCTCGCGAGCCTGAGCGTGTCGGCATTACCCGACGGATTCGCGGGGCCGGCGGCTCGCTGAATCTGGCCCGCTGTGATGACCACCGCGGCGATCGCCGAGGCGTCCACCCGCGCGATGAAGAAGAGGTCGCGACCGCCTCGGAGCGGCACTGGGAATCCCTCTGTGTCGCCCGTCGGAATGGGCTGAATCGACGAGCGCGCGGCTACGGAACGGCGAGCGCCTGCGATTGTTGCGGATCGAGCGTCCCCGGCCGCGGCGTCAAATCGGGCGGAACGATCGAGATGCGCGAGGCTCGCGGGAAGGGCGAGATTCCCCGACAAGACCAGTGATTCCGGAAGCTTGTCCGCGCTTCGAGAGATTTCATATCGAACGGTTGCGAGGAAGGCAAGACTGGAGGGCGCCGGTGTTTTCGAGAAATGTGCCGGCTGAGAGGAGGGTTTGGCGTCGCGGTCCCCGCGCGCCGAGGCGGCGAGGGAGTCGCCGGCGGCCGGGGGCCCGCGCGAGGAGATGGAGTCGACGAAATGGCTCGGACGAAGGGTCTCGGTCGCGACGGAGCGGAGGGTTCCGCGCTCGCGCGACACGAAGAAGGAGAGGCGCACGAGAGTTCGTCGCGCCTCCGTCTGTCCGGATTCTGTGGACGCTTTCTCGGCGTCGTTTGCGGTCGGGATCCGCGTCGCGGCGGCGTCCGCCGGCGAGCCGATCGGCGCGAACGCGGGCGCGCTCCCCTCGACCGGGCGCGACGGCGATTCGACGACGATCCAGTCGTCGACACGCGACGCCGCGGCCTTCGGATGCGCTGCCTCTCCGGCCCGGTGGCTCGCCTCGCTCGTCGGTGCAATCAGGTCGGTGACGGCGCTGTCGATGACCATGTCGAAGCCGCCGAGGCTCTCGACGTGCGCCGCCGTCGCCGGGGCGAGCTCGAGCTTGTCGAACTCCGCGACGAGAGGCTTGTGGTGGAGGAGGTCCGCCTGAGCCATCCCGAGGGGGTCGGCCGAGAGGAGGATGCGGGGCTCGAAGGCTTCGAGAGAGAAGCTGGGGCGCTGGGGCACGTTCCCGCTCCTGGAGAGAGGGCGGGAGTCTCGGCCGGCGGTCCCCTTCCCCAGATTGCGTACCTTCAAGCTGACCCTCGCGACACTTGCGGGACCGGACGGCAGGGACCGTCGGCTCTATTTACCCTGATTCGCCGGCTCCGTCAAGACTGAAGATCGGGTGGGGCTATAGAGTCAGGGCGACGGCCGCGCCGAGAAAAATGACCGACTGCTTCCAGAAGCGACCCCACCTGACGGGAGGGGGCGGGGCGGATATCGACACCCCCTCGGCGCTCGCCCGGACGGTCGCGTTCCGGGCCTCCCCCTGTCCCAGCCGCACCGCGAACCGCTTGAGATCGGGGAGCTCGACATCGACCTGCTCGATGCTCCTGAGCACCTCACCCTCGCGGCTGAGGAGACGCAGCTCGTACTCGGCGATGGGGAGCTTGTCGAAGACGAAGATCCCCCGGCCATCCGTGACCGCCTCGAAGGAGCCCGCGGCGTTGATGAGCCGGATCGTGGTCCCGACCATCGGCGTACCCCCCGCGCGGTCGGTGATGCGACCCCGGACGTGGAGGTAGGCGTACTCGCGCGGCGTCCCCGCGGCTGCCGCCCCCCACGAAAAGACGATGGCCGGAAGGATCGCGAGCGACGCCAGAACGAGCCGGCGAGCCGTTGTCCGCGTCACGGGCGCACCTGGGGCCCGAGCGGATGGCCGGGCACCCTGGAGTTCCTCCCACGGTGGCGGTCCTTGCTGAGGGGGTGGGCCGCCCCGTCCATGCCGTTGCAGTTCTGGTCGATCCCGTCTCCCACGGGATCGGGGGCGCCCGGGAAGATGGTCGGGTCGGAGTCACCGCAGTCGGTCCCCGCGACCACGGGGAGCGAGACGTTGGAGTCGCCCCACCCGTCGTCGTCCGCGTCCTTCATGCAGTTGAGCGGCGCTTCGATCTGGGCCGCGCCCGGAAAGGTGACCGCCGCGCTGGGCGAGTCGTCGTCACAGTCGGTGCCGGCGCTCACACCGGGCGGGGGCGTGATGTCGCCGAAGCCGTCCCCGTCCTTGTCCTGCATGCACGCCGACGCGAACGGCTCGTTGAACCCCGCGCCGGGGAATGCGGTCGGATCGGCGGGGGCGCAATCGCCGCCCCCCCGGATGGTCGGGTTATCCCCCTGGATGTCGTTCCAGGGGAGGCAGACGACCCAGCCGTCGCCGTCGGCGTCCTTCTCCGCGGCGGGGATCCCCGCCGAGCAGTCGTTGTCGTTCCCGTCACAGATCTCGACGGCTCCAGGGTGGGTGGCCGCGTGGAGATCGTCGCAGTCGGTCCCCTTGACAATCGGGAGGGCGGCGGAGGCGTCTCCGTAGCCGTCGTTGTCGACGTCCCGCATGCAGTTGAGCGGGGCCTCGATCTGCGCGGCGCCTGGAAACGTGAACGCCGCCGTGGGGCTCGAGTCGTCGCAGTCTGTTCCGCGCGTCACTCCGGGCGGCGGCGCGATGTCGCCGAAGTCGTCGTGGTCCCGATCGCGCGTGCAGGCCAGCGGGAAGACCTCCTTCGGGGAGGCGCCGGGGAAGGTGTCGATGTCGGCCGGATCGCAGTCCCCCCCGCCGAGGATCATCGGTTGATCCCCCTGCGTGTCGAGCCACGGGGCGCACGCCACGTACCGGTCGCCGTCGGTGTCGAGCTCCGCGGCGGGGACGGTCCCGGAGCAGTCGTTGTCGTTGCCGTCGCACACCTCGACCGCGCCGGGGTGCGTCGCCGGGTCGTTGTCGGCGCAGTCGGTGGCGGTCGCCGACTCGTGCTGCGCCGCATCGCAGTGCCCGTCCGAGGCGAGGACGATCGTCGCCGCGACGCCGCCCGCGCCGTCCCCGTCGCCATCCATGAAGCACGAGATCGTGTCGGCCCCGTTGCAGTCCTGGTCGATGCCGTCGTTCGGGATCTCCACGGCGCCGGGGAAGATGGTGAGGCTGGCGTCGTTGCAGTCGTTCCCGGTGGGCGACTCACCTGGGTCGGTGCAGTCCCCGTCGGTGGAGGGGGTCATCGTTCCGCTCCCGAATCCGTCCCCGTCGACGTCGACGAAGCACGTGACCGTGTCGGCGCCGTTGCAGTCCTGGTCGATGCCGTCGTCGAGGATCTCGGTCGCCCCCGGGAAGACCCCCGCCTTCGTGTCGTCGCAGTCGCTTCCGGGAACGACAGGGAGGACGGACGCGGAGTCGCCGTAGCCGTCGTTGTCGGCGTCCTTCATGCAGTTCAGCGGCCCCTCGATCTGCGCCGCTCCCGGGAACGTGTTCGCGCCGGCGACGGGGCGATCGTCGCAGTCGGTGCCGGCGACGCCTCCCGGGGGTGCGTTGATGTCCCCGAAGTCGTCGCCGTCGGCGTCGCGCATGCACGCCCCCGGGACGACCTCTTTGGGCGCGGCGCCCGGGAAGGTGGTCGGATCGGTCGGTGCGCAGTCTCCCCCGCCCAGGACGAGGAGGTTGTCCCCCTGCACGTCGTTCCAGTTCGAGCAGGCGACCCATCGATCTCCGTCGGTGTCGATCTCCTCGGGAAGCGGCAGCCCGGAGCAGTCGTTGTCGTTGCCGTCGCACGTCTCGGGGGCGCCGGGATGCGAGAACGGGTCGTTGTCCGCGCAGTCGGTGCCGCGGGTCACCCCTGGGGGAGCCGCGATGTCGCCGTAGCCGTCGTGATCCGCATCCTTCATGCAGGCGGCGGGGTTGGCCTCGAGCGCGGCCGCCCCGGGAAACGTCACGGCGCCGTTCGCGGACGCGTCGTCGCAGTCGGTTCCCGCGGTGACCCCCACCGGGGGCAGCGCGTCCCCGTAGTCGTCGCCGTCGCGATCCCGCATGCAGGCCGTCGTCGAGTTCTTCGGGGCTGCGCCGGGGAACGTGGCCGCGTCGGTTCGGTCGCAGTCCCCGCCGCCCAGAATCGCGGGCTGGTCGTGCTGCGTGTCCACCCACGGCGTGCACCCGACGTACTTGTCGTTGTCGGAGTCGAGTTCCACCGCCGGGACGGATCCCGAGCAGTCGTTGTCGTTGCCGTCGCACACCTCCGGCGCGCCGGGGAAGCTCGTCGGGTCGTTGTCCGCGCAGTCGGCGGCCTTGTTGTCGAGATCGCCGGGGGTGTTGTCGTTGCAGACGTCGAAGCCGTCGCCGTCGGCGTCGGGGGCGTCGTCGGCCATACCGTTGCAGTTCTCGTCGATGGCGTTGCAGACGATCTCGGTGGCGCCGGGCTTGACCGCGGTGTTGAGCGGGGCGCAGTCCACCGTATCGGGCGATCCGTCGTTGTCGTCGTCGGCGTCGCGGATGTTGCGCCCCTGCGAGGCCCGGTCGGCGTCGGTGTCCTCGAGCGTCGCCACGAAGACCCTGTGGTGCGCGACCGAGGAGAGGAACAGGTCGTCCGACGTGTCGCCGTTCAGGTTGCCCGCGGCGATCGCGAATCCCATCTCGTCCCCCTGATCCGACTCGCGATCTCCGCCGAAGACCATCACGTCCACGCCGGATGTCCCGGTGCAGTCGGAGTTGACGGCGCACTTGTTGAGGTCGATCGGAGAGGTGAGCGCGGAGGCGTCATAGACCACGTAGACGGTGCCGCGATCGATCGAGTTCACCGCGAGCCCGCTCCCGTCCTCGCGGCGGGCGGCCATCGCGAGGTCGTCCTTGCCGGAGCCGTTGAAATCGCCGTACGCGAGCGAGAAGCCGAGCTGATCGCCGGACCTTCGCGCGACGAACACCCTGTCGGCGGTCTTGGCGGGCTCCTCCTGCCCGACGCGGCCGATCACGCTTGACTTCCAGACGTACACCTTGCCCGCGTTCGACCGCGTCCCGCTCGCGACGTTGGTCTTGGCGTCCCCCGCGGTCGGCTGCTTCGAGTTCGGCGGGTCGTTGTCGGCGAATACGGCGCCGACGGCGAGATCCCCCTGGGCGCTGATCGCCACGCTGAAGCCGAAGAAGTCGCCGGGAAGCTCGCCGACGATGGAGTGGACCTGCGCGTCGACCGACTCGCGAAGGATTCCATCGCCGTCGCGTCCGTCCGTGGGGGCGATCGGTCCCTGAATGGCGAGAACTCTTCCCGCGGAGGCGCCGACCGCCCCGACCGCGAGGTCGTCGAACTTGCCGGTCGGCAGGGTCATCGCGTTGAAGTCGCCGTCGAGATCACCGACCGCGAGCGACTCGCCCAGCCCCTCGGTCCCGGTCCCCTCGATGCGCACGAGGTTTGCGGCGGTCTCATCGACGAGGCCGGAGATCACCGGGAAGAAGGTCACCGTCCCTGCGCCAGCCATCGCGCCGCGGGCGCCGACGACGACGTCGGGACCTGTCCCGCCGTTCGTGAGCACGCGCCCGAAGGCGACCGAATACCCGAACTCGTCGTCGTCCGCGGCGATCGGGGACTGGATGAGCTGTCCTCCCAGGTCGATCGGATCCGCCGTGACGGTCGTCGGGGGACCCGACGCCGCCTGGCAGAACGTCCCGGCCTTCAAGTGGAAGGCGCTCCCCGGCGCGTTCCCGGTCGTCCCCGGCTTGCCCGGCGCGCCGATGAGGACGGCCGAGCCCCCCTTGCCGGGAGCGCACGTTCCCATGACGCGCTCCGCCGACACCGCCACCGAGAAACCGAACGACCCGACCTGCCCGGGGAAGGGGGGATCCCGCGTGAGGATGACGTCGGCCGAGGCGTCGGCGGAGACCATGCGGGCGGCGATATCGTTGGGATCGAGCGAGTAGCCGGCCTGTGCGCTGACGCGGCCCAGGAAGATGTAGACGCGATTACGCGCGGGATCGCCCACGACGAGATCGGCGAGGTCGTCTCCGTTGATTTTTCCGACCGCCACCGCGAAACCGAACTGGCTCGCGGCGGGATTCGCCCCATCGTACTGGAACCGAATGTCGCTCGCCTGGCACTCGGGGCGCGGCCGCGCTTGCGCGTCCGTCGCCTCTTCGCAGACCGAGAAGCTCGCGGGGGCGGCACCGCCGATGAACTCGGCGCGCGCCGGGGACAGGGCGGCCACACCCGCGAGGAGCCCGACCATGGCGCGACGCCGGATGAGATGTTGCGACCAGTTCGTCATTTCGCCCCCACCCCGTAGGAGAAGCTGGCCAGAATCCGGTTCGCGATGTCGGATTTTTCCCAGGCCACCTGCACTCCCATGCGGTCCCAGATCGCCCCGGCTCCCAGCGTGAAGTGGTTCTCGGCGTTCCCGCCGGCGTAGGCGTGGCGGTAGGTGGCGTTGACGCTGTGATCGGTGCTGTTGAACTCGATCATGCGCTGCTGCGTGTCCGGCGTGCGGAAGAAGCCGCCCCGCACGGAGAGGGCGCCGCCGCTCGGGATCCGGACGGGCACGACGTACTCGCCGCCCACGCGGAGGACGGTCCCGTCATCGAGTGAGAAGCGCCGTCGCCTGACGCGCCGCGTGCTGAAGGCCCCCATCGCGAGATGCGGGCCCGTCACGTAGTTCACTCCGGAGTCGAACCCGCGGAGGAGGTCGGAGTACTCGACCCGATCCATCTGGGCGGTGACGGCGAACCTGCCCGCCGCGCGGTACGCGGCGCCGGCCGAATAGGTGTCGGGCTGCGGGAAGCGCGTCTCGATTGTCCGATCGAGCGCACCATTGAGGGACGTGCGCTCCCCGACGCCGAATCGGGTCCCTTTGCGATAGGTGGCCCCGAACTGCCACGGGCTGGCAGTCCGCGTGAACGACGATCCCGGACGCCAGAGGACGCCGATCGCGTAGGTCAGGTTGGAGTCGGAACCGTCCAGATGCGTGGTGTAGACGTCGGCCGTCGATTGGCTGGGGAGCCGGGGATGCGAGCCGTCCGCGAGGATCGCGAGGGGATCGACGACCCTGACGCGCGTGTCCGCGGACATGTTCATGACCGACTGGGACAGCGTGAGCCCCACCGAGAAGTCGGCGTGGATCTGCGCGGAGACGACTCCGTTCCACGCCACCGTCTCGCCCGAGAGGCGGCCGGCAACCGGAGCCGCGATGGAGTAGGCCACCACCTGCCCCCCGCTCACCGTGTTCGGAAAGGTGTCGAAGGAGAAGCGCGCCGCCGTGCCGCCGGCCCCGGAGAGCGTCGTCTCCTCCGAGTACGTCACCTGGCGCGAGACTCCGAACGCAATCCGGTGGCCGCCGCCGTACGTGAACGGCCAGGAGAAGGCCAGGAGCGCCGGGGACTGCGTCGTGCTCGCCCCCCGATCGGAGGCAAGCGCGAGGTAGGGAAGATTCCTTCCTCCCGTCACGGGATTCACCTCGAGGTTCCCGACGCGGCTCCGCGCGGGATTGCTCGGGACCTCCAGCGAGCCGTACTCGGCGTAGGCGAGCGACCTCGGGATCAGGCTGAGCCCCGCCGGGTTGAGCTCCGCGGCGGACGCGTCATCGGCGACGGCCACGAACGCGCCGCCCATCCCTGCGGCGCGCGCCCCCGCCGTCACGAAATGCAGCTGGTACCCGCGAAAGATGTCCTCGTCGGTGAGAGCGCTCACTGGCCTCGCGGTCAGGATGACGGCCGACAGCGCCAGGATCACGCTGCGGACGTGCCGGGCGTCGCGTCTGGGCTTCATGCTCCTTCCTCACGTGTAGATCCGCATGGCCGCCGGGGCTCGAACACCCCGGCGGGAAGGTCATTGGACTTGTTTTGTCGGACGCGAGGGCGCCCCGGCGCCGGGAAGAAGGTCCGGTTCCGGCCGAGCAGCAGGGAGTGCCGGTATACCACCGGAATCCCGATAAGTCAATGATCCCCAACGGGATAAGCGCGGGCTCACCCGCCGCGACCGCGCGTGATCACGACGCTCCGGTTGCGCGTCGCCGCCCTCATCGCGCATCATGTCGCCTCGCCCGGCTCGCGCATCGCGACGCGGGGCTTCACGGCGCCGAGGAGACATCGATGCGACGCAGGATCTCTCGAATGCCCCTGGCCCTCGGCCTCGCCGCGGGGCTCCTCGCGACCGGATGCGCCGGGAAGAGGATGGTGATGGAGGTCTCCGCGACCATTCTCTACGAGCGCCCGAAGATCGCGGAGGTCACGCACGTCCTCGAGGACCTGCGGCCCGGCGGAGGCGCCGCCATCGTCGAGGTGGCCATGCTCGGGGATCCGGGGCTCGCCGCCACATTCGACATCCAGCCGGGCATCGTCGAGCGAAGCCCGATGCGCGAGACGGCCGACGGCCGCTACGTCGGCTCGTTCCGCTTTCCGCCGGACGCCGCGGGCGGCCCGTACACGATCCTGGTCAGGCTCCGCCACGTCGCGGCCGGCGAGGTGACCGCGCGGGACCCCGAGCTCGTGACGATCCCGCTGGCCGAACCCTCCCCCGAGCCCTGATCTCCCCCGACCCGGCCTCCGCGCGAGGATCGATCTGGAATCTTTCCGGGGACGCATGCGGGGCGTCGGGAAACCGATAGCGGGCGACGCCCGGCCGCCGCATCCCCATGGCTCCTCCCCGGGGAACCCACGCCGCACCGCGCTTCGCGGCGAGCGCTTCCCTCCGGCACATGCCTTGCTGTCTCGTGTCCCGCCGATCGAGATGGGCTCGCTCGGCGCCACGGTCCTGCGCCGCGCCATCAGCACGGAATCGCCGGCGGATGAGCGCGCGAAGGTCGGCGAGACGATCGATGACGAACTGGGTGAAGCACTGGGAGGAGTTCCCTGCGCGATTCCCGCGCCACGACCACCTGCGGCAGGTCGGCAAGACCGTCGCGGGTGAGCCGATCTCCCCGCGCCAGTTCGAGACGATTCTGAATGTGATCGACAACGCGCTGCAGCTCACGAGCGACGACGCGCTGCTCGACCTCTGCTGCGGCAACGGGGTGCTGACCTCGCGGCTCGCCGCGCGATGCCGGGAGGCCGTCGGCATCGACTCTTCCGTCGCGCTGCTTCGCGTCGCGGAGGAGGATCACGCGCAGCCGAACCTGAGGTACCACCAGCTCTCGGCGCTCGAGCTCCCCCAGCTCGCCACCTCCACCGGAGGCCCCTTCACCAAGGTCCTGATCTACGAAGCGCTCCAGCACTTCGCGCCACACGATCTGGCCGCGCTGCTCGCCGGCATCGCGAGGCTCGTCGCCCCCGGCGCGCGGCTCTTCATGGGCAGCGTCCCGGATCGCGCGCGCCGCTCGCGCTTCCACGACACGCCCCGGCGGCGGCTGGTCGCGACGCTGCGGCGGATCGCCGGGCGCGACGCCATCGGAACGTGGTGGGAGCGCGAGATGGTGTGGGCCGCGCTCGAATCGGCGGGGTGGAGCTGCGCCATCCTCGATCAGCCCCGCGCCCTCCACACCGCGCACTACCGGTTCGACCTTCTCGCGGTGCGCGTCAGGCCCGGACGCCTCGGCGCGGGGGCGGCATGAGCGCTCCGCGCCGTCTTCCCTTCGAGCGGATCGCGCTTCTCATGGGGATGCCCCGGTCGGGCACATCCTGGCTGAGCCAGATCGTCGACAGCAGCCCCGACGTGCGGTTCCGGCTCTCGCCTCTCTTCTCGTACGCCTTCAAGAATGCCGCGGGCGAGCGGTCGCCCCGGGCCGCATGGGAGGAGGTTCTCCGCGGAGCTTACGAGCGCGAGGACCGGTTCATGAGCCAGACCTACCAGCGGGAGGCGGGGCGCTACCCGGTCTTCGCCCTCAAGGACGAGGCGCCGCGCGTCCTCGCGATCAAGGACACGCGCTACCACCAGGTCCTCGGGAGGCTTCTCGAGCTCTTCGAGTGCGCCCGCCTCGTCGCGATCGTGCGGCACCCTTGCGGTGCGATCCACTCGTGGCTGACGACGCCGAAGGAGTTCCCGACCGGCTCCGACCCCTCCGCCGAGTGGCGCACCGGGAGGTGCCGCAAGACCGCACCCGAGGAGTTCTGGGGGTTCGAGGACTGGATGTCGGTGACGCGCCTCCATCTCGATCTCGCGCGGCGCCACCCCGGCCGGGTCCTCGTCATCCGCTACGAGGATCTCGTCGGGAACGCCGTCGAAGAGAGCCGCCGCCTCCTCCGGTTCCTCGATCTCCCCTGGACGGCGCAGACAGAGTCGTTCGTCGAGGAAAGCCAATCGCGTCACATGGCCGACACGCACGCGGTCTTCAAGCACCCCGGGGTGAAGGACCGGTGGCGGGGGGAGCTGAGCCCCGAGATCCAGGAGGCGATCCGGAGCGAGATCGCGGGAACGGACCTCGCGGAGTTCCTCTCGTGAGGCTCGGGATCATGCAGCCGTACTTCTTCCCCTATCTCGGATACTTCGATCTGATCTGCCACACCGACGCCTGGGTGGTCTTCGACACGCCGCAGTACATCCGCCACGGCTGGGTCAACCGCAACCGGGTTCTCCACCCGTCGGACGGCTGGCAGTACGTCATCGCCCCGGTGAGAAAGCATGACCGCGCCGCCGCGATCCGCGACGTCGAGGTCAGCCCGGAGCCGGCCTGGCGCCGACGCCTCCTCGCGCAGCTCGGGCACTACCGGAAGCGCGCGCCGTACTTCCGCGAGACGATGGCGATCGTCGACCGCTGTCTCGCCCCGGGAGACGCCTCCCTCGCGCGCACCAACGTCGCGATCCTCGACGAGATCTGCCGCCTGCTCGGAATCCGCTTCGACCGGCGCTTCTTCTCGGAGATGGCGATCGACCTCCCCGCCGAACCGGGCCCCGGCGACTGGGCGCTCGAGATCGCGTCGGCGCTCGGCGCCGACGAGTACGTGAACCCGCCCGGGGGGCGTCACCTGTTCGACCCCGCGCGCTTCGCCGATCGCGGGATCGCTCTCACGATCCGCGAGTTCCGGAACATGCCCTATCGGTGCGAGGGGTACGGGTTCGTGCCCGGCCTCTCGATCGTCGACGTCCTGATGTGGAATCGGCCCGAGTCGGTCAGGCGGTATCTCCTGGAATGGAGCCGAGGGTGACGGCGAGGCGGCGCGCGCCGGATCTCGCGATTCTCGGCGGCCCCCCGGCGTTCGCGAGCCCCGTCCACGTGGGCCGTCCAAACCTCGGGGATCGCGCCCGTTTCCTCTCGAGGGTCGAATCGATCCTCGATCGCAAGATCCTCACGAACCACGGCCCGTACCTCCGGGAGTTCGAGAGCGCCATCGCCGCGCGCGTCGACGTGAGGCACTGCGTGGCGACCGCCAACGCGACCGTGGCCCTCGAGGTCCTCGCCCGCGCCCTCGGCCTGACGGGGGAGGTCATCGTGCCGTCCCTCACCTTCGTCGCGACCGCGCATGCGATGCGCTGGCAGGGGCTGACCCCCGTCTTCGCCGACGTCGACGAGACGACGCACAACCTCGATCCCGCGAGCGCCGAATCGCGCGTCACGCCGCGGACCTCCGCGATCCTCGGCGTCCATCTGTGGGGGAGGCCGTGCGACGTGGGCGCCCTCGCGGCGATCGCGAAGCGCCACGATCTCGCCCTCCTCTTCGACGCGGCTCACGCGTTCGGCTGCACGCTCGGCGGGCGGCCCATCGGAGGGTTCGGCGCCGCCGAGGTCTTCTCGTTCCACGCGACCAAGGTCGTGCAGTCGTTCGAGGGAGGGGCCATCACCACGAACGACGACGCGCTCGCCGCGCGCCTGCGCCTCCTCGCGAATTTCGGATTCGCCGGCTACGACGACGTGCGGGTCGTGGGCACCAACGCGAAGATGTCGGAGATCTCCGCGGCCATGGGGCTCACCGCGCTGGAGAGCTTCGACGCGTTCGTCTCCCACAACCGCCTCAACCACGCATGGTACGAGCGCGCCCTCGGCGCGATTCCGGGGATCTCCGTGATCCCCTTCGACGAGAACGAGGCGGGAAACTTCCAGTACGTCGTGGCGGAGGTGGACGCCCGACGGTTCGGTTTGAGCCGCGACGACCTCGTCGCGGTGCTCCACGCGGACAACGTCCTCGCCCGGCGCTACTTCCATCCCGGGTGCCACCGCATGGCCCCGTACGCGAGCGAGGCCCCCCGCCCGCGGCGCCCGCTCCCGGTCACCGAACGGCTCAGCGAACGGCTTCTCTGCTTCCCCACCGGCCAGGACGTCGCGGCGGGCGACATCGCGGTCATCGCGCGCCTCGTCGCGCGCGCCCCGGCGCAGGCCGGGACGATCGCGAGGCGGCTTTCACTTTCCGCGCCGCTCCTGGCGCAGGAGGCTATTGGATGACGGCAGGTCCTGCGACACCGAGCGTCAGCGTGATCATCACGGCCTTCAAGCCCGAGTTCTACGAGGCGGCCCTCACCAGCGCGCGTGAACAGACGCGCGACGATCTCGAGATCGTCGTCGGCGACGACTCCCCCGGCGACGAAATCCGCCGGGTGACGGAGTCCGCCTCCGCGACGGATCGTCGCATCGCGTACGCGCGGAACCGGCCGGCGCTCGGCGGCCCGGCGAACCGGATGGCGTGCTTCGCCCGGGCGCGCGGCTCGCTCGTCAAGTTCCTCAACGACGACGATCTCCTCGACGCCGACTGCGTGCGCCGCATGGCCGCGTGCCTCGACGCCTTTCCCGCAACCACCCTCGTGACCTCTCACTGGCGCCGCATCGACGCGGAAGGCGGCCACCTGCCCGACGACCGGGACAACGCGCGGCCGGTCGGGATCGACAGCACCCTCGACGGGAGATCCGCGGCCGCCTTCATGATCGGGAATCGCTCGAACTTCATCGGGGGCCCGAGCGCCGCGATGTTCCGCCGCCGGGACCTGGCGGACGCGCGGCCGCACATCCTCTCCTTCGCGGGGGAGCCGTGCCTCGCGAACGGGGACGTGACGATGTGGGCTCACCTCCTGTCGAAGGGGGACGCCATCTACCTCGCCGACACCCTCAGCTCGCTGCGCATCCATCCCGGCCAGATGCAGCGGCGTCCGGGATACGCGGCGGAAGGGGCGGCGGCGTGGGATCGCGTCGCGTCGCTCGCCCGGGGGACGGGCCTCTTCGACGGATCGGCGCCGCGCCGCATCGAGGCGGAGCCTCTCGGCATCAAGCCCTGGCACGCGGACCAGGTCGTCGTCGCGATCACGGAGGCGGCCGAGGCGATCGATCGCGGCGACCTGAACCGCGCCTACTGGCTCTTCACCGTCGCGGCCGAGCGGGAGCCGCGCGACGCGTGGATCGTCGAGGCCCGGGCGCGCCTGCTCTACGCGCTGGGTGAGCGGCCGCTGGCGGAATCCGAGCTGAGAAGATCGAGGGCGCTGCACCATCCGACCCGCGCCCATGCGGAGGGGGCGTGAGAGAGACCGGGGACGCCATCGAGGCGTACGGGGGAACGCTCGTCCAGCTGCTCGCCGACGGGAAGCGCGCGAAGGAGATCCTGTCGGCATCGCGGGACTGGCCATCGTGGGCGCTCACTCCGCGCCAGATCTGCGACCTCGAGCTCCTGATGAACGGCGCGCTCTCCCCCCTCACGGGGTTCATGGGGCGCGACGACGTCGCGTCGGTGTGCGAGTCCGGCCGCCTCGCCTCGGGACTCCTGTGGCCGATCCCCGTGACGCTCGACGTCCCGTCCGATCTGGCGAAGGCCCTCATCCCGGGGAGGCCCCTGTGCCTTCGGGATCCGGAAGGGCTGCTGCTGGCGATTCTCCACGTGCAGGAGCTCTGGCGCGCCGATCGCGAGCTCGAGGCCGGGGCCGTGTGCGGAACCACGAGCCTGGCGCACCCGGGGGCCCGCCACCTCCTGCGGCACAGCCATCCCTGTTACGTCGGCGGGCTCGTCGAGGGGATCCGCCTCCCCGTCCACGACGACTTCGTCCCGCTACGCCATACGCCGGAGTCGCTGCGCCGCGAGATCCGCTCCCGAAGCTGGCGCCGGGTCGTCGCGTTCCAGACTCGCAACCCGATGCACCGCGCGCACTTCGAGATCACGCGCCGGGCGGCCCTCGAGGTCGACGGCGGGCTCGTCATCCATCCGGCCGTCGGCATGACGCGACCCGGCGACATCGACCACTTCACCCGGACGCGATGCTACGAGCGGCTGCTCCCGCGCTACCCCGAGGGTTCGGCGCTCCTTTCGCTTCTCCCGCTGGCGATGCGCATGGCGGGGCCGCGCGAGGCGCTCTTTCACGCGATCATCCGGCGCAACTACGGCTGCACGCACCTGATCGTCGGACGCGATCACGCCGGCCCCGGCGTCGACGAGGCCGGGCGCCCCTTCTACGGTCCGTACGACGCACAGCGGCTGGTCGAGAAGCACGAGGCCGAGCTCGGCGTCGGGATGGTAGCTTTTGACGAAATGGTTTACGTGAAGGAGACGAACGCTTTCGTCGCCGACGGCGCGGTGCCGATCGGCGCGACCGCGCTCAGGCTCTCGGGGACCGATCTCCGCCGCCGGCTCGCCGCAGGCGACGAGATCCCCGAGTGGTTCACTTACCCCGAGGTCGCCCGCGAGCTGAGGCACCGGCACCCTCCGCTCGATCGTCAGGGGTTCACCGTCTTCTTCACGGGGCTGTCCGCCTCGGGCAAGTCGACGATCGCCCGCGCGCTCGTCGCGCGGCTGATGGAGTCGGGCAGCCGGCGCATCACGCTCCTCGATGGAGACCTCGTCCGCCGGCACCTGTCGTCGGAGCTTGGATTCTCCCGCGAGCACCGCGATCTCAACGTCCTCAGGATCGGCTACGTCGCCTCCGAGGTGACGCGGCACGGCGGGATCGCCGTCTGCGCCCCTATCGCCCCCTACGACGCCGCGCGAGTGGAAGTTCGCTCGATGATCGAGGCCGAAGGCGGCTTCTTCCTCGTGCACGTGGCGACGTCGATCGAAACGTGCGAGCGGCGCGATCCGAAGGGGCTCTACGCGAAGGCGCGGGCCGGAACGCTCCCCGCGTTCACGGGCGTCTCCGATCCGTACGAGCCGCCGGGCGAGGCCGACCTCGTCCTCGACACGGATCGCCTGACGCCGGCCGGTTGCGTCGGCCGGATCTGCGCGCTTCTCGAGCTCCGTGGATATGCCGCCACCCGCACCGTGCGGACGGAGCCGGCGGTGAAGACGGAGTCGCTCGCGGTGCGGTGATCCCCTCTCGAGGAGCGTGGCGTCCGTTGGACCGCGACCGCCCCCCGGCGTAGACTCGCGCGTCTCGCGAGCTTCCGACGGAACACCCGGGGGGATCCCATGCCGATCCGACGCGCCTTCGTCCGCGCTTTCGCCATCCTCGTCCTCTGGACCGTCTCTTTCCCGCTGGCCGGCGCCGGGACGATCCGCAACGCGCGGCACCCCGACATCCGCGACGGGAAGATCGTCTTCAGCTACCTCGGCGATCTCTGGCTCGCGGCCGAGGACGGCTCGGGAGCGAGGCGGCTCACGGTCCACACGGCGCGCGACGTCTACCCGCGCTTCTCCCCCGACGGGAGGTGGATCGCCTTCTCGTCGGACCGCTACGGGAACTTCGACGTCTTCGTCATCCCGGCCGGAGGCGGCGAGGCGCGCCAGATCACCTTCCACAGCGCGAACGACACCGTCGTCGGCTGGTCGCGCGACTCGCGACGAGTCCTCTTCTCGTCGGCTCGCGGCGCGATGTTCCCCGGCATCCCCAACCTCTACGAGGTCTCCGTGGACGGCGGCCTCGAGCAGATGGTGCCGACCGACTGGGGATCCTTCGGGAGCTGGTCGCCGGACGGGAAGACGCTCGCCTTCAACCGCCACCCCGCCTCCTGGTGGCGGCAGCACTACCGCGGGAGCTACGCCGCCGACCTCTGGACGATGGACGCGGATCGCAAGACCTTTCGAAAGCTCCTCGACGCCGACGTCATGGAGTCCGAGCGCGCGAACAATCTGTGGCCTCTCTTCGGGAACGGCGAGATCTTCTTCGTCTCCGACCGCGAGACCGTCGCGAAGCCCGGCTCGCGCGAGGTGATGAAGTCGGTCGCGAACATCTGGAAGATTCCCGCCGCGGGCGGCAAGCCCGTCCAGGTCACGCACCATGCGTCGGGAGGCCTCTTCTTCCCGTCAATCTCCCCCGACGGGAAGGCCATCGTCTACGAGCAGGGGTTCGCTCTTTACAGGCTCGACACGACGAGCGGGCGCACGGCCGAGATCAAGATCGCGATCGACTCCGACTCGAAGGAGAACGAGATCGAGATCGTCGCCCAGAAGGACGAGGCCGACGCCTTCGACCTCTCCCCTTCCACGAGGCGAGCGGCCATCTCGGCCCGCGGCGAGATCCTCACCATCGCCACGGAGAAGGGGACGACGGCGCGCGTCACGCGCTCGGCTTCGCGCGAGACGATCCCCCGGTGGTCCCCCGACGGGAAATGGATCGCGTACGTGAGCGACCAGTCGGGGCGCGACGAGATCTGGGTCTCGGCGGAGGACGGCGGCGGCCCGCGAGTGCTCACCGACGCCGACACGGAGAAGTCGGCCCTCACGTGGGCCCCCGACTCGAAGTCGCTCGCCTACGCGTCGTCAGACCACAAGCTCTACGTCCTCGACGTCGCGGGGGGACAGAGCCGTGAGGTTGCCTCCTCGGACACCGCCGCGATCCAGAGCCCCGAGGTCTCCCCCGACTCCCGCTGGATCTCGTACACGAAGATCGACCGCGACCTGAGGCCCCACGTCTTCATCGTCCCTGTCGCCGGCGGCGCCGAGCGCGCGCTCGACGACGACGTCCTCTTTTCCAGCAGCGTGGCGCGCTTCACCGCCGACGGGAAGCGCCAGATCTTCCTCGGCGGCTTCGTGCAGGGAGCGGCCGCCGGGGTGCGCGACGACCACGCGGCCCTGTACAGCGTCTCCCTCGCGCGCGAGGAGAAGGATTCCCTCAGCCGCGACATCGACGACGAGGAGGCCGGGGCCGCCGCGGCGGCGGAGTCGAAGGCGAAGGGGGACCGGGGCGCCGCGCAGACGGCGATGCCCGAGGTGAAGATCGACTGGGAAGGCCTTCCGCGCCGCTTCCGGCAGATCACCAAGATCTCGGACTCGATCACCACGGCCGTCCCCGCCCCCGACGGGAAGAGCTACGCGTTCGTCGCGGCGGGCGAGGCCGACGAGCGGCCGCAGACGACCCTCTACACGATCCAGGACAACGGCGATCAGCTCCGCCGCCTCACCCAGTCCGAGCCCCCCGATCCCGACGCGGAGGGGGCGCCGGACGCAGGCGGCCAGGGAATCTCCTCCCTTCAGTACTCGAAAGACGGGAAGACGATCTTCTTCCGCGAGGGTCGAGGGATCTGGTCGATCGGAGCGGCGAGTGAAGCCTCCGGCCCCGGCGCAAGGACCAGCGACCCCGTCCGCAAGCGCGTCAACTTCACCGCCCGCGTCGAGATCGATCACGAGAAGGAGCGCCGGCAGGTCTTCAACGAGGCATGGCGCGTCATGCGGCACCGCTTCTACGACCCGGAGATGCACGGCGCCGACTGGAACGCGGTCCATGACCGCTACGAGGCGATCCTCGGCGACGTGGGAGATCGGCAGGACCTCCAGGATCTGATCAGCGAGATGCTCGGCGAGCTGAACGCCTCGCACAACGGGATCAGCGGCGGCGGTGAGGCGGACCCGGGGGCGGTGCGGACGCGCTTTCCCGGCTTCGAGCTCGCCGCGGATCCCTCCGGCTACTACAAAGTCTCCTTCGTCTACGCGCGTGGCCCGGCCGACAAGGACTACGTGAAGGTGAAGGCCGGCGACTTCCTTCTCGCGATCGACGGCCTCCCGCTGAAGGCGGGCGACAACTATTGGCGCGCCTTCGGCACCGCGGCGGGGCGGAAGATCGAGCTGACCTTAAATTCAACGCCCGCGCTCGAGGGGTCGTGGACGACGCGCGTCGAGCCGGCGGGGGCGGCCGGCTACGCGACGATGCAGTACGAGAAGTGGGTCGACGATCGGACGAAGATGGTCGAGAAGCTCTCGGGAGGCGAGATTGGGTATCTCCACATCCGCCAGATGAACCGGCCGGCCCTCCGGAAGTTCGAGCGGGATCTCGCCGACAATCACTTCAAGAAGGCGCTCATCATCGATCAGCGATTCAACCCGGGGGGCGGGATCGACCAGGAGCTTCTCGAGATCCTGCAGCAGCGCCAGTTCCAATTTACGCGGCAGCGCGACTCCGGCACGATGACGCGGCCGCAGCGAGGATTCTTCGGACCCATGGTCGTGATGGAGAACGAGCGCTCGACGAGCGACGCGGAGGTTTTCCCGGACGGCTTCAGGACGGTGAAGCTCGGGAAGGTCGTCGGCGTGACGACGTACGGCGCGGTGATCGGGACGGGGGCCTTCCGCCTGATGGACGGCTCGACGCTTCGCACTCCCGGGAACGGCCTCTGGAACGTCGGCGGCACGAACCTCGAGAACTTCGGCGTGCCGCCGGACGTCGCAGTGGACAACACGCCGGCGGATTTCCTCGCGGGGCGGGACGCGCAGATCGAGAAAGCGGTGGAGGTGCTGAAGGAGGAGCTGAAGAGGGCCGTCAGGTAGGCCGTCAGTCGGCGAGCGCCGACTTCAGGATCTCCACATCCCCCTCGAACGACTTCTGCGCGAGCGGCCCGAAAGAGAACCGGAAGAACTCCGCGAGAGGCGACGCCTCGCCGCGGCGCGCCATATCGCAGTCGGTGCCCTTGAGGATCGCCGCTCCCTTCGCGAAGAGGCGCCGGTTCAATTCCTCCGCCCGAAGCCCGCGCGGCAGCCGGCACCAGTGGTAGAAGCCACCCGAACCGGTGAAAAGCTTGAGACCCAGCTTCTCGAACGCTTCGCCATACCGGCGACGCTGCGACGCGTAGTACGCCGGCACCGCACGGCGCGCCAGCGCCACGCGATCCTCGCGGAGCAGCTCCACCGCGTAGGCCTGTGACGGCTGCGAGACCCCTCCCATCCCGAACGACGAGAAGTTCCCGAGGATCTCGATGTGCTTGCGAGCCGCAACGACCCAGCCGATCCGGATCCCCGGGGCCTGGAGCCCCTTCGTCGCCGCGCCGACGACGAAGAGGTTCGTCGACTCGATGTCGCCGGCGTAGGCCAGAGCGCTCACCGGCGGCTCGTGGAACAGCTCGTACGCCTCGTCGATCAGAACCCCGCTGTGCGGGGAGCGCGACGCCTCGACCAGCGCCCGAAGCTCCTCGCCGGAGCGCGTCACCCCGGTGGGGTTGCACGGATTGCTGAGCATCGCGAGGAAGCGCTCGACGTCGGGAGCGACGTACCACGGCAGCGACGGCGTGAATCCGTTCCCCTCCCCGCTCGGCACGAGGGAATAGCGGCGCCCCAGCCTCTCGAGCATGTCGTAGTACGGCGTGTACTCCGTCTCGGCGATCCGCACTGTGACGTCGCGCTCGAGGAAGAGGAGGACCGCGAGAAGAGCAGGGCGTCCCCCCGCGAAAACCATGACGTTGTCGGCGACGATCGAAGCGCCGTAGTGCCGCCGATAGTATCCCGCGATCGCCTCGCGGAGCGCCGGCTGACCCCAGGCCTTCGGGTACTTCAGATCAGCCTGAGGAACTTCAACCGACGGAGGAAGCGGCGGTCCGCCCGGGAGTTGGTCGGTCCGGGGAAACCCCTGGCTCCAAGGATGCGTCCCCGGATCTCCCATGGGCGTGCCGAAGGCCGCGAGGAAGGCGTAGAGCGTCTCGTAGATCCCCATCGGGGGGACGTAGCGGAGGAAGCCCATAGGGGGCGCATTATCGCACCCGACGCGCCGCCACGTCGTCGGGAATCGTGAGCTTCTGCATCCCCGTCCCCCCCGATTCCGCGTGGATGCCGGTCAGTTCCTTCCCCTCGAAGAGGAAGGTGCCGACGGCGATCTCCTTCTCGGGCCCCCACGCGGCGACGAGGAGGCCGCCGGGGATCGCGAGGCCCAGGGCGTCGTACGCGAAGGGCTTGTCGATTCCCTTGCGGTACGTCCCGGTCCAGCGCATGTGGACGAGGACATCGTCGGTCGTCATCTCGACCTTGCCGTCGTACGGATGCGACGGGCCGTCCGATCCGCTCGTGTGGCCGTGCAGCCGGTACGCGCCGTCCCACGACTCGAGCGATCCGCGGAGCCCCTCCTCCCCCATGAACCCCTTCGGGTTGAACCACATCCCCTCGAGCGTGTCGTCCGCGATCATCCACTCCTGGCGGCCGCCGCGCGGGATCTTGTAGTAGACGGAGAGGCCGTAGTCGTCGCCGGGTCCGTACGCCGCGATCAGCGCGTCGTTGATCATGACGCCGAAGCCGTGGATCGTCCGATCCGACCCCGCGATCTTCCACGTGAGGTCCCACATGATCATCCCGTGCTTCTTGTCGCCGAGCCGCTTCCCCTGCTTGATCTCCAGGGTTCCCGTGAACTCTCCCACCGAGGGGATCTGAGCCTTCGTGATCGCGTAGCTGCCGGTCAGGTCCGGCTCGTCGTCCTCGTGCTTCGACTTCGCGAGCGAAGGGGAGGCGACGAGGAGGAGAACGAGCGCCGCGGTCAGCGCGCGGAAAAGACTTCTCATCGCCTCGCCTCAATCCTTCCCGCTCGTGCGGGCGACGAGATCGTCGCCGATCGCGTCGGACAAGGCCTTGGCCACGGGGGCGAAACCGGCGAAGTCGGCGTCGTTGGCGACCCCCTTCCGATCGGTCTTCACGAACGAGACCTCGAACTTCATCTTCGCCCCCGAGTACTGGTGCCCGTTCCAGTAGAGGCTCGGGTCGTCGTCGCGCTTCACGGGGTTCGGGCCGAAAACGTACATGTACGCGCCGAGCATGTCGATCGACTTCGACTGGGCCTGGACGATGGCGTAGAGGAAGGCGACGGCGTCGACGCCGAGACCTGTCGCGAGATCGTGGCCGACGCTCTCGAAGAGCTTCCCGTCCCCTCCCTTCGCGAGGAGGCCGAAGTGATTGGACTTCGTGTCGTTCTCCGACGGGAGGGCGAGCAGCCGGTACCCTTCAGGGACCCCCTCGAGCCGCGTCGAGTCCTTGTCCCCCTTCTTCGAGATCCACGTGACGAACCTCGCCGTCGCGCCGGCCTTGACCTCGAAGGCCTCGTACGCCTGCTTCTTGTCCGGCGTGTCGAGGAATTGATCGGGAGCGAGGAGATCCATCCCGTGCGCCTTGAACGACGCCTTCATTCCCGCGATCGAGGCGTCGTAGAACTCGTTCGCGTAGGTGTCGACGGCGTTCGCCTTCACGTTCTTCGCCGAGCTCCACCCCATGTACGGGTGCTTCTCCGAGTTCCCCGAGTCGCGGACGTAGAAAGAGACGAGGGCGACGCGCTTCGGCGGCGCGCCGAGCGCCTTCATGTAGGGGGCCTGTCCCCGGCCGCTGTCGCTCCCCTTCCCGCCGTTCATCAGATCGATCTTGACGCGGTCGGCGATCTTCGCCGGATCGTTCCCCAGCTCCTCCTCGAAGAACGCCCCCGCGAAGAGCGGCGCGGCCGCGAGCATCGCGAGCGTCGTCCCCGCGAGCCAGCTCCGCCTCGAATTCACCTGGATCGTCCTCATCGTCGTCTCCTCCCTCTTCGCCGGTGCCGCGCGTGTCTCGTGCGCGGGAACTTACGACGCGCCTCGGGGGCGGGACATCGGCCGATCGGTGGATCGGAATCTCCAACTTTCGATGGAGGAGAGGTGGACGCGGACCGCGTCGGCGCGCCGGGTGACGCCGAGCTTCTTGAAGACGCGGTGGAGGTGGCTCTTCACGGTCCCTTCCGAGATCGTGAAGGTCGCGGCGATCTCCCGGTTCGTGCGGCCTCGGCCGACCTCGGCGAGGATCTGCGACTCCCGGGGGCTCACCGTGGTTCGACGCATGGCGCGAAAGGTACGCCTCGCGCCGGCGGCGGGGCATCGGCCGGAAGTTGGAGGGAGGGCTAACGAATGAGGCCGCGCCTCATTCCCATGAGAGCGGCCGATGTCCGATCCGGCGCGCCGAGCTTCGCGAGGATGCTGTTGACGTGGCTCTTTACCGTCGCCTCGGAGATCTCGAGCGAGCCTCCGATCTCTTTGTTGCTGAGCCCCTGGGCGATCAGCTCGAGGACGTCGATCTCGCGAACGGTGAGATCCCGGCCGATCGGGCGCTCTGCGAGACACGCGGCGACGGCCGGCGGGATGTATTTCTTCCCGGCGTGCACCGCTCGAATCGCCTCGAGGATCTCCTCGCGAAAGGCGTCCTTGAGGAGGTACGCCTTCGCGCCGAGCCGCAGGGCTCGATGGATGTCCTCGTCGCCGTCGAAGGTGGTGAGCACGAGGATGCGCGCATCGGGGGCGACCCTCAGGATCGCGGCGATGGCGTCCGCCCCTTCGAGCCCGGGCATGCGCAGGTCCATCAGGACGACCTCGGGGCGATGCTCCTTGAACTTCGCTACCGCGTCGCGCCCGTCCGACGCCTCGGCAACGACCTCGAGGTCGCTTTCCGCGTTCACGATCGCCCGGATGCCGTCCCGGAAGACCGGATGATCGTCCGCCACGAGGACGCGGATCTTCGGCCCGGCGATCACGTCTCGTCCGCCGCGCCGCCGCGGCCGAGAGGCACCGCGGCCTCGATCGTCGTCCCGGCTCCCGGACGGCTCTCGAATCGAATCTCCCCGCCGATCCGGCGCATCCGCTCCCGCATCCCCGTCATCCCCGACCCGGGGGGCGTGGCCGCGGGGTCGAACCCCGCGCCATCATCCCTGACCGCCAGCGTCGCACGTCCTCCCTCCGCGCTCAACTCGACGCGCAGGTGGCGGCACCGGCCGTGGCGGATGGCGTTGGTCATCGCCTCCTGGCCGATCCGGAAGAGGGCGTCCTCGATCCGGGGGGCCAGCCGGCCCCGAAAGCCCCGGGCCGTCACCTCCGCCCGGACATCGGTCCCGGCGGTAAGCTCCGAGGCGACCGCCCTGAGCGACGCAGGGAGATCGGCCGACTCCAGGAGGTTCGGCCGCAGGTCGCGGACGGACCGGCGCGCATCGGCGAGGCTGCTCCGCACGAGGAGGCGGGCGCGGTCGAGGTTCTCGCGCGCGCTGTCGGGGAGATCGGCGAGGCGAGAGGCGGCCGCCTCGAGCTGCATCGAGACGCCGGTGAACCCCTGCGCGATCGTGTCGTGGAGCTCGCGCGCGATCCTCTCGCGCTCCGCGACGACGGCGCCGTAGCGCGCCTCGATCTGGCGGACGCGGTACCGGTATGCGGCGAAGGCGGCCGCCGCGGCGAGGGCGGCGCAGAAGAAATAGAACCAGGCGGTCTCGTAGAAGAACGGGAGCACCGTCACGTCGGCCGTCGCCTCGGATTCGCTCGGGACTCCCGACTCGTTGGCGGCCGCGACGCGAAACTTGTACGACGCGGGGCGCAGCCCCGTGTAGTAGGCCACGCGCCGGGAGCCCGCGTCGATCCAGTCGGGGTCGAACCCCTCGAGCCGGTACCTGAAGCGCACCCGATCCGGCGCGGACAGGCTCGTCGCGGTGAAGTGCAGCTCGACGCGGCGAGTCCCCGCGGGGACCTTCACCGCCGACGGCTCCGGCGCGCGAGCCTGATCCAGGAGCACCTCCTCAAGAAGAACGTGCGGTGGGACTTCGTTCGCGCGGACGCGCGACGGATCGACGACGGCGAGGCCGCGGCTCGTGGGAAACCAGAGGCTCCCGTCACGAGCGCGCCACCCCGACGGCTGCGTGCCGCCGCCGCAGTCGGTCGTCGGCAGGCCGTCCGCTCGGTCGAAGGCGACGCTCACCAGGCGCCGCGCGCGGCCGTCGGCGACCTCCTCGAGCGCCTTCACGTCGACGCGAAAGACGCCGCGGGCGCTCGACATCCACCACCTTCGGCTCGAGTCCTCGAGGATGCGGAGGATCGTGTCGTCGAAGAGCCCCTGAGCCGTCGAGACAGTGGTGAACCGCCCGTCGCGGTAACGCGAGAGGCCCTCCCGGTACGTCCCGAACCACACTCCCCCGTCGCCGTCCTCCGCGATCGCGAGGACCCGATCATCGGCGAGGCCGTCCTTCGTGGTGAACGTCGTGAACGCGCCGGCGTGAAGGCGGCTCACCCCGGACGTCGTCGCGAACCAGATGTCTCCTGAAGCGTCCTCGTGAATGAACCGGACCCAGTTTCCGGCGAGGCCGTCCTTCGGGCCATAGGCACGGAACATGCCGTTCTCGCGGACCGCCGCCCCGCCTGCGCTCGTGCCGATCCACAAGCGCCCCTCACGATCGACCATGAGGGCCCGGATGTTGTCGTGCGGCAGGCCGTCGGCGACGCCGTAGCGGGTGAAGCGGAATCCATCGAAGCTGGCGAGGCCGGACGTCGTGCCGATCCAGACGAGCCCGTCGCGATCCTCGGCGAAGCTCACGACGCCTGCGCCCGGCAGTCCGTCGCTCTTCGAGTATCGAATCCACGCGCCGCCGTGGTACCGCTCGGCGATCGTCTCGGTGCCGGCCCAGATGTCGCCCCGATGATCCTCGAAAATCGCCCACGTCTTTTCCTCCGGGAGGCCCGTCGCCCCCGTCCAGCTCGAGAAGGGGCGCGGGCGGATGCGAGTGAGGCCGCCGCTCGTGCCGGCCCAGATGTTTCCCTCGCGATCCTCGAGGAGCCCGTTGATCCGCCCCGAGGGCAGGCCGTCGACCTCACCGATTACGGAAACCGCGCCCCCCTCGATCACCCGGATGCCGCTCTCGCGCAGACCGACCCAGAGTTCCCCTCGCGTCGTCTCGACGGCTCCGGTGATCTGGTCGGTGGGAGTTCGAGCGTTGACGTCGAAGGACTCGAGCTTCCCGTTCGACGCCTTCGTGATGCGCACCGGCTGGTTCTGGATCCATAGGATGGTCTCGCCGCGCCCTCGAGCCGGGCGCGCGACTCCGCCCGTGAGTCCTGAGGTCACGCGGGATTCCTCCGGCCCTGCGTCGACCACGGCGCCGTCCCGCACGAAGCGCAGGCGACCGTTGAGCCCGCGAACCCAGATCGACCCTTTGGGTCGCTCGATCACGGGCACTCCGCGGGGAAGCGCATCGGCGCCCTCGGCGGGAAAGGTCCGAAACCTCGATCCGTCCCACATGTGCAACAGGTCATTCGTTCCGATCCACAGGCGTCCCGCGGCATCGGATAGGAAGTAAGTCGCGTACTCAAACTTCGACCCCTCGGCGCGGCCGAAGGTCGTGAACCGACGCCCGTCGTAGCGCGCGATCGCTCCGCCCATGGCCCCGATCCACAGCAGCCCCTCCTTCGTCACGAGCAGAGGCCCGCACTGATCGCTCGGCAACTCCGGCGTGTTGCGCCGATCGAAGACGGTGAAGCGCACGCCGTCGAAACGCGCGAGGCCGGCGTTCGTGCCGGCCCACAGATACCCGTCGGGGGTCTGGGCCAGGTCGATGACGGCGTCGCTCGGGAGTCCGTCGTCGGTCCCCCACGTTCGGAGATTGTATCCGGGGGCGGGGACCCCCGTGGCGGCTCCGCGGGCGGCGCCGATCGCGAACGCGAGGGAGGCGAAGGCGGCGAGGGTTCGGGGGCGCATCGCGCGCATCCTGACACGGGGCGGGCGGGGCGGAAAGCCCCGCGCCCCTATCGCGGGGCGACTCTCTTGGCGTAACCTCCGCGCCTCGCGAGTGGCCCCGCTCGAAACGCGCCTGACCGGAGAGTCCGAGCATGAAGTTCGCCGATCTGCCGACGCCGTTCGATTTTCCGGCGGAGGAAAAGAGGATCCTGGAGTTCTGGGAAGTGGAGGGCATCCACCGGAAGTCGACGGAGCTGCGCCGCGGCCGCGCCCCCTTCGTCTTCTACGAGGGGCCGCCGACGGCGAACGGCCTCCCACACCCCGGGCACTGCTTCACGCGCGCGGTCAAGGACCTCTTCCCGCGGTACAAGACGATGCGCGGGCACCTCTGCGAGCGGCGCGGCGGCTGGGACACGCACGGGCTTCCCGTGGAGGTCGAGGTCTCCAAGGAGCTGGGAATCCACAGCAAGGAGGAGATCGAGAAGTACGGGATCGAGCCCTTCATCCACCGCTGCATCGAGTCGGTCTTCCGGTACACGAAGGAGTGGGAGCAGCTCACGAGGCGCCTCGGCTTCTGGGTGGATCTCGACGCGGCGTACGTGACCTACCACCGGAGCTACGTCGAGAGCGTCTGGTGGTCGCTGAAGACCCTCTTCGACGCGGGGCTTCTCTACCAGGGGCACAAGATCGTCTGGTGGTGGGCGCAGGGAGGGACGGCGCTCTCGGCCGGCGAGGTCGGGCAGGGGTACCGCGAGGTGGACGACCCCAGCGTCTTCGTCCGCTTCCCGCTCGAAGGGGTCGAGAGGACCTCCCTCCTCGTCTGGACGACGACACCGTGGACGCTTCCCTCGAACCAGTTCGCGGCCGTCCACCCGGAGATCGACTACGCCCTCGTGCAGGACGCCGAGAGCGGCGAGCGCCTCTACGTCGCCGCGGCGCTCGCCGACGAGATCGCGAAGCGCGCGAAGCGGAAGCTCGAGACGATCGAGACCTGCAAGGGGAAGGCGCTCGTCGGCCGCCGATACCTCCCTCCGTTCGACTTCTACCACGCGAGCCTGGGCGCGAAGACGGCGCGGCTGAAGGGGGGCGGAGAGGCCCCCGTCGGCTGGCGCGTCGTCGCGGCCGACTTCGTCACGACCGATTCGGGGACCGGCCTCGTCCACGAGGCGCCGGCCTTCGGCGAGGTCGACTTCGATCTGCTCCAGAGCGAGCGCGAGCGCTTCGAGAGCCCGGATGCCGTGCCGCTCCTGTGCGCCGTCGCCCCCGACGGCCGGTTCACGGACGAGGCGCCGCCGTGGGCCGGGAAGTGGGTGAAGGACGCCGACCGGGAGATCACGCGCGCGCTCCGCGACAGGGGGCTCCTCTTCCACCAGGAGCAGTACCGGCACGAGTACCCCTTCTGCTGGCGCGCCGACGAGGACCCGCTGATCCAGTACCCGCGCAAGAGCTGGTTCATCCGCACCACGAAGTTCGTGCCGGATCTTCTCGAGAACAACCGGAGCGTGAACTGGATCCCCGGGCACATCAGGGATGGACGCTTCGGAAAGTTCCTCGAGAGCAACGTCGACTGGGCGTTGTCGCGCGAGCGCTACTGGGGGACCCCCCTGCCGATCTGGGTCTGTGAGAGCACGGGGCACATGGAGGCGATCGCCTCGTACGACGAGCTCCTGGCGAAGCCCGGCGTGGCCGGCACCGGCGCCTTCGACAGGGCGAGGGTGAAGTTCCCGAACCTGAGCGAGCACCTCAGGGTCCACCGCCCGTACGTCGATGAGGTCACGTACGCCTCGCCGAAGGCGGAAGGGGCGCGGATGCGCCGCGTCCCCGACGTGATCGACTGCTGGTTCGACAGCGGCGCGATGCCCTTCGCGCAGCTCGGGTGGCCCCACACCGGCCGCGACGCCTTCGAGGCGTCGCTCCCGGCGGATTTCATCAGCGAGGCGCTGGACCAGACGCGCGGGTGGTTCTACTCGATGATGGCGATCTCGACGATGCTCTTCGGGAAGAACGGCGTCGCGCGGGCGGAAGGAACGGGTCGCGTGAGACGCGAGTGGCCCGTCCCGTACAGGAACTGCATCGTCCTGGGCCTCCTCCTCGGCGAGGACGGCCTGAAGATGTCCAAGTCGAAGCAGAACTACAAGACGCCCGACCACATCTTCGACAACGACGGCGCCGACGCGATGCGGTGGCTCTTCTTCTGGGGGCAGGCGCCGGGGACGAGCGTGCGCTTCGAGGAGGGGGCGATCAAGGAGGGGCAGCGGGAGTTCCTGATCCGCTGGTACAACGTCTACTCCTTCTTCGTCATCTACGCGAACATCGACGGGTGGCGGCCGGCGGGCGCGCTCAGGGGGGATCTTCCCGCGCCCGACGCGCGGGGCCTCGCGGAGCTCGACCGGTGGATCCTCAGCGAGCTGAACAGGGCGATTCGCGACGTGACGGCGGCCCTCGACGCCTACGACACGTACACGTCGGCGCGCCGCCTCAACGACTTCGTCGACGCGCTGAGCAACTGGTATCTGAGGCGAAGCCGCGAGAGGTTCTGGAAGAGCGGTGCCGACGCCGACAAGGACGCCGCGTACGCGACGCTCTACCACTGCCTGGTCACGACGGCCCTCCTCGCGGCCCCGTTCGTCCCGTTCATCAGCGAGAGCATGTACCGGAACCTGGTCGGGAGCCGCGGCGATGCGGCCTTGCCGGAATCGGTGCACCTGGGCGACTGGCCCGACGTGGACGAAGGCCGCGTCGACGAGCCGCTCAGCGCGCAGATGGGACTCGTCCGCGAGATCGTCTCGTCGGGGCGCGCGGCGCGCACGCAGGCGAAGATGAGGGTCCGCCAGCCGCTCGCGCGCGTGGAGCTCATCCTCGCCGACAGGAGCCGCGAGGAGTGGATCGGCCGTCACGCGACGCTGATCCGTGACGAGCTGAACGTGAAATCGGTCGACCTCGCCGCCGATGCCCACCAGTACGTCGACTACGTCGTGAGGCCAAACCTCCCGAAGCTCGGCCCCCGGTACGGGAAGCTCGTCCAGGGGATCAAGTCCGCGCTCGCCTCCGTGAAGGACCCGGCCGCGCTCCGTCGCGCGCTCGACGAGAAGGGGGAGATCCGCCTCGACGTTCAGGGGACCGAGGTCTCCCTCACCGAGGACGATCTCCAGATAGAGCTGAGGGCGAAGGAGGGATGGGCGGCGAGCCTGGGCCGCGGCGCCGTCGTCGTCCTCGATCTCGATCTCACCGACGAGCTTCGACGCGAGGGGCTCGCGCGCGAGGTGGTGCACCACGTCCAGGGGATCCGGAAGGACATGGCGCTCCGGTACGAGCAGAGGATTCGCCTCGGCTTCGCGGGAGATCCCGCGCTCCAGGAGGCGATCGCTGCGCACGCCTCATATATCTGCGGCGAGGCGCTCGCGGCGGAGATCGGCGGGGCCCGCTCCAGCGAGCCGACGAAGGACGTGAAGGTCGAGGGGCTCGCGCTGAAGATCTGGCTCGAGCCGATCTAGCGCAACGGCGGCGGCTCGAACGGGCCCAGCCACTTCTCGAAGATCGCCCGCACGTCCACCCCCGTCGCCTGCCGGATGAGATCGGGGAACTCCACGGTGCCGAAGCCCGGGGCGCCGTGCGCGCTCCGCGCGACGATCGCGCGCATCGCGTCACGGAGGCGCTTCGACCCGGCGCTCGCCGAGCGAATCGCCTCGTCCATCTCCGCCGCCATGAGGCCGCCGCGGGAGAAGACCGTCCTCCCGGTGCGGAAGTCGTCGCCGTACATCGTCGAGGCGACCCGCGAGAGCTGGACGAGGGGCATCCGCAGCATGAAGGTCGGGGCGGTCTCGAGCGATTTCCGGAACCGCAGCCTGACGCGTCGCGCCCGGAACGCCGCGCGCTCCCCGTCCGGAAGCGCGTCGGCCTGGGCGTCGATCGCGACGTACTGCCCGAACCCCTCGGCGAACCAGATCGAGTCGAGGATCGGTGGGGTCTCCCACGTGTGCGGGAAATACCCCTCCCCCGCCCCGCGCTTCGGGATCCACGCGTGGGCGACGTGGTGGGCGATCCAGAACTCCGTCACGGCGGTGGCGTCATCGGGGGCGCCGGGTGAGAGGCCGCGCAGATCGTCGGCCGACGTCCCGACGCCGAACGTGCTGCTCTCGAGGTGCTCCATCGCGAAGCCGTACTCGTGAGCGGGAGTGATCGGCTTGAGCACGTCGAAGACGATCGTGTAGTGGTCGAAGGGGGCCGGGCCGAAGTACGCGACGAGCTGGTCGAGAGCGCGGCGCGCCATCGCGCCGAGGCGAGGCCGGTCGACCTCCGCCTCCGCGTGCACCGCGACGAAGAGAGCCGGCGCGCCTCCTTCGACCCGCACCGCGTCGAAGCCGGAGCCGAGGAGGATCTGCGAGTCGGCGAGGGCGTAGTAGTCGGCCGCCTTCGCTGTCGCCCGGCCTCGCGGCGGCGGCGCCGCCGGGGCGAGGGTCGTGAAGACGGGCTCTTCGGCCGAGCCGATGAACTCGAGGGTGATCGGCCGATCCTCGAGCCCGTCGACGTATCCGAAGACGGAGTAGCCGAGGAGGCCGAGGTACCCGTCCCGGCACTTCGAGGCGTCCGAGCCCGCGAGAATCTCCCGCTCCATCGCCGCGACGTCGACGTCGTAGGCAATCGTCGAGACGGGGGCGCGGGGGCGCCAGCGGGGGCCCTCGCTCCTCTCGAGGGGCCCCGGGGTCCCGCCAGCCGCCGCGCCCGTCACGCCGCTGACGTGGCGGTCGTAGTGCTGGATCCCGTACCCCATCGGGATCGCGCGCGGCATCACGAGGTCCGCCGCTCCCGGCGCGTCGTCGGGAATCGCGATCTCGACGTGAACGGTGCAAGAGCCTGCGACGTGGCGAAGCCGGTACGCGACGGCGGCGGCCGCGCCGAGTGACGACGAGCCGGCGACGAATAGCGCCATCACCGCCGCGATCGTAAGGCCCTTCGTGGATCTCAGGCTCACCCCTCCCTCGCGCCACCCCGGAGAGCTGCCTTCCCGGGCAGCGCGGGGGGGAGTATATAAAGATGATGGGACCGGGAGCGGCTTAACCTCCTCCCGCGGCCCTCCGGATCATCCTCCCCGCCGTCTGCCCGAACTGCTCGGCCGCGGGCGGGTCCAGGTTCGAGAGGACCACGAGCGTGTACGGGCCGCTCATCTCGAGCAGCGCGTTCACACCCGGAGAGCCGCCGGCGATGCCGAGGGAGGCCTGGTCGCCGATCATCGCGCTCGTGTGCGCCGAGTCGAGAAGTTTGCCGGCGCGGAGCGCGTTCGCGAAGGCGACGAGGTCCCGGACCGTCGCGTACCCGCCGCCGGCTGGGCTCCCGCGCCCGAGCCGCGTCTTCTCCTCGACGAGCTCGACGCCCCCCGCGTGCAGTTCCCTCACGTAGCCGACGGCGGTCTTCCCGGGAAGCGCCTCCCCGAGGTCGCTCTCGGCGTCCGTCATGCCGGCCGGGTCGTACACGTGCGCCTTCACGTACGCGTAGTAGTCCTCGCCGGAGACGCGCTCCACGATCGCGCCGAGGAGCACGTAACCCCCGTTCGAGTACTTCTGCCGCGTTCCCGGTTCGAACTCGAGATCGCGATCGCGAACCAGGGCGTACCAGTCGGAGACGGTGCGCACGCGGAGAGGATCGTCCCAGAGCTTCCGCGATTCCAGGACGTCGGGGACGCCGCCGCGGTGATCGAGGAGCATCCGGACGGTGACGCGACTCCCGTTCGCCTTCGGATAGTCGGGAAGGAACCGATCGATCGTGTCGTCGAGCTTGAGCTTCCCCTGCTGCTCGAGCTGGAGGATCGCGACGTGCGTGAAGATCTTGTTGATCGAGCCGAGGTTGAACCGCGTCCCGACGGCGTTTGCGCGGTTCTCCTTCCGGGACGCCAGGCCGTAGGCACTCTCGAGGAGCGACTTCCCACGCTTGTCGAGAAGCGCGGCCCCGGAGAACTCCCCCGCAGCCGCCTTGCGCTCCAGATCCGACGAGAGGCTCGCCACAATGTGGGAGTCGTCGGGAGGCGGGCCCGAGGCCTCGGGCGCCGGCGGCGGTCCGCCGCCCATCTCGTCGGCCGGCTCGAGCCGCAGGTTCAAGAGCGTGTGCGGCGGCTCCTCGGAGCAGTTGAAGCGGATCTTCAGCGGCTGGCCGTGCTCAACGTGCACGAGCACCTCCACGAAATCGGCCCCCTCGGCGAGGACGCGCACCGCGTTGAGCGTCCCCTGCTCTCCCCTCATCCGCCGCCAGACGCCGAGCCTTGCGTCCGCCGGCCGCTCCTCGAGATCCTTCGAGGAGACGTTCGACGTGTAGAAGGCGCGCATCGCCGCCTCGTCCTTGTTGCACGCGTCGAAAAACTCCCGGGCGTGACGTCCCGGCTCGGACTTCGGGTAGCTCACGTCGTCCGACCGCGCCGGCGTCGGCGCCCAGACGGCGATCGAGGCCACGGCCAACGCGCCGATCACGATCCGCATTCGATTCATCATGGTCCTCCTCGAGCCCACGCAGACTTCACTTCACGGCCCGGAAAGCACCGTGGATCGCGGGTGTGAAGAATTGATGAAGGTCGAGGGCCAAGGTATGTTCCGCGGATGCCCATCAGCCCGGGAACCCGCCTCGGACCGTACGAGATCCTGTCCCCCCTCGGCGCGGGAGGCATGGGCGAGGTCTACCGCGCGCGCGACACGCGCCTCGGGCGCGACGTGGCCGTCAAGGCGCTCCCCGAGCACCTCGCCTCGAGCCCGGAGGCGCGCGAGCGATTCGAGCGCGAGGCGAAGGCGATCTCCTCGCTCAACCATCCGAACATCTGCACGCTCCACGACGTCGGCACGGAGGGGTCGACAGGCTATCTGGTGATGGAGCTCCTCGAAGGGGAGACGCTCATGCTGCGGCTCGCCCGCGGCCCGATGAAATGGGAGGAGGCCCTTCCCGTCGCGGCGCAGATCGCCGGCGCCCTCGAGAAGGCGCACCGCAAGGGGATCGTCCACCGCGACCTCAAGCCTGCGAACATCATGCTGACGAAGAGCGGCGCCAAGGTCCTCGACTTCGGCGTGGCAAAGCTTCGCGACGACACGTCGCCGGCCCCGCCCGGTGTCGGGATGCTCCCCACGGCGGCGCCGACGAGGACGACGCCGCTCACGTCGCACGGCGCCGTCCTCGGCACGATGCAGTACATGGCCCCCGAGCAGCTCGAGGGAAAGGTCGTCGATCACCGGGCCGACATCTTCTCGTTCGGTGCGGTTCTCTACGAGATGCTCTCGGGGAAGCGCGCCTTCGAGGGAGCGAGCCAGGCGAGCGTGATCGCCGCCATCCTCGAGCGCGCGCCGCGACCCCTTGCCGAGTTCGTCACTCCGGCGTCGCCGGCGCTCGATCGCGTGGTGCTTCGCTGCCTCGCGAAGGATCCCGACGCCCGGTGGCAGAGCGCGTTCGACATCAAGAGCGAGCTCGAGTGGATCGCCGGCGGGAGCGGAACGCGCGAGGCCGTGACCGGGGCGGCGCTGGCCGCCGCGACGGCGCCGAAACGATCTCCCGTGGTGGCCGCGGGCCTCGCGCTGATCTTCGGCGCGGCGCTCTTCGCTCTCGGATGGTCCTTGCACCGCTCCGCCCCCGCGCCGGCCCCCGTCACCCGGGCGAGCCTCGTCCTGCCGGCGGGATTCTCGCTCGACACCGACAACAACTCGGTCGCGATCTCCCCCGACGGCACGCGCCTCGCCTTCGCGGGATCGGAGGTCGGGGCGAAGAGCCACCTGTGGATTCGCCGCCTCGACAGCCTCACCGCACAGCCGCTCACGGGAACGGAGGGTGCGTCGTACCCCTTCTGGTCGCCGGACGGGAGCACGCTCGGCTTCTTCGCGGATCACAAGCTCAGGAAGATCTCCGCAACGGGCGGGGTCGTGCAGGCGATCTGCGACGCGGCGGACGGACGCGGCGCGAGCTGGAGTTCGTCCGGCGTGATCGTCTACGCGCCGGAGCCCTTCGGCGGCCTCTTCTCGGTTCCCGCCACCGGAGGCACTCCGGCCGCGCTGACGTCTGCCGAGTCCACCCTGACGCATCGCAACCCGCACTTTCTCCCGGACGGCAAGCGCGTCCTCTATTTCTCCGGACGCAACTGGAAGGACGCGGGCAACGGGATCTTCGTCGTCGATCTCGCGACGAAGGAGTCGCGGCTGCTCGCCCAGGCGGACAGCGAGGGGATCTACGTCGAGCCCGGGTACCTCGCGTTCGTGCGGGACGGGAACCTCTCCGTCCAGCGTTTCGTCCCCGCCACGTTGAAGCTCGAAGGGGAGGTGACGCCCATCGCGGAGAGCGTCCAGTTCAACACGTTCCGTTACACGGGGACGTACACCCTGTCGCCGACGGGGCTCCTGGTCTACCAGACCGGTGCCATCCAGGGGCGGGCGCAGCTCACCTGGTTCGATCTCGACGGGAAGCGCGTGGGGACGGTGGGTGAGCCCGCCATCTTCTGGCTGACGCTCGCGATATCTCCCGACGGACGGAGGGCGGCGACGAGCGTGCGCCACCCCGACGGCGCCTCGGACATCTGGATTTACGACCTCTCGCGCTCGATCGGCAGCCGGTTCACGATGGGGGATACGAGCGCCCTCGGTCCTCTCTGGTCGCCGGATGGCCGCCAGTTGGCCTACAGCGACGGCGGCAGCCGGATCTTCGTCAAGTCGGCGGACGGAGCCTCCCCCGCGAGGCTCGTCCTCGACGAAAAAAAGACACCGGCCTTTCCGACGGACTGGATCCGTGACGGATCGGGGCTCCTGTGCACGGTGCAGACTCCGGAAGGCGGAAACGACCTCGCGATCATTCCGCTCTCGGGAGAACCGAAGCCGAAAACGGTCATCGGCGGGCCCGGCTCCCAGAAGATCGGAAGCTTCTCGGCAGACGGCCGCTGGATCCTGCACACCTCCGACGAGTCGGGGCGCGACGAGGTCTACGTGACGTCGTACCCCGGAGCGGAGGGCAAGTGGCAGGTCTCGACCACGGGCGCCCAGTTCTTCGCCTGGATGGGCGCGTCCCACGACGTGATGTACGTCGATGCGGAGACGAAGGCCTACCGGGTGACGATCGCGCCCAGTGGATCGGGGATCGACATCTCGCCGCCGAAACGGATTCTCGGAGATCTCTCTCTCGGCGGGACGGCCTCCGGCTCCATCACGCCTGTCGCTTTCACACCGGACGGCAAGCGCGTGCTGGTTGCCGAGCCGATGCCCTCCACCACGGGGCCGATTCTCACGCTGGTGACGAACTGGCAGTCCGAGCTGACGAAGCGATGAGAACCCGCGCGATTCGAATCCACGCAACCGGCGGCCCCGATGCCCTCCGCCTCGACGAGATCGACGTCCCGGAGCCGGGAGCTGGCGAGGCCCGCGTGCGCCACACGGCGATCGGTGTCAACTTCATCGACGTCTACCACCGATCCGGACTCTACCCTCTCCCTTCGCTCCCCCACGGTCTCGGATCGGAGGCGGCGGGGGTCGTCGAGTCCGTCGGTCCCGGCGTGACGCTCGTGAAACCCGGCGATCGCGTCGCCTACGCCGGCGGGGGCCCCGGCGCGTACGCGGGGGCGCGGGTGATTGCGGCGGATCGTCTCGTGGCGATCCCCGAGGGAATCGACGATCGAACCGCCGCGGCGATGATGCTCAAGGGGATGACCGTCGAGTATCTGATCCGCCGAACGTTTCAGGTGCGGGCCGGCACGACCGTGCTCTGGCACGCCGCGGCGGGGGGCGTCGGCCTCATCGCCTGCCAGTGGCTGAAAGCGCTCGGCGCCGTCGTCATCGGCACCGCGGGGGACGACGCCAAGGCCGAGCTCGCGCGATCCCACGGGTGCGCGCACACGATCGTCTACACCCGGGAGGACGTCGCGGCTCGGGTCCGCGAGATCACGTCTGGAGCCGGCGTCGCCGTCGTCTACGACGCCGTGGGGAAGGCGACTTTCGAGGCGTCGCTCGACAGCGTCGCGAAGCGCGGGATGGTGGTCCTCTTCGGAAACGCCTCGGGCCCGGTCCCCCCGATCGACCCTCTCATCCTCTCGCGCAAGGGATCGATCTTCCTGACGCGGCCGACCCTCTTCGACTACACGGCGACGCGCCAGGACCTCGAGGCGAGCTCCCGGGCCCTCTTCGACGTCGTGGGCCGCGGCGCGGTGAAAATCCGGATTCAGCGCGATTGGCCCCTCGCCGAGGCGGCCGAAGCGCATCGCGCGCTCGAGTCGCGCCGGACGACCGGGTCCACGGTGCTGATTCCCTGACCGCGCGGCGCGCCCGGCCGGGCTGCTAGAATCCGCCGCCGGAGGCGTCGCGTGGCGAGACCCGACGAGACATCGAGGAAGTACACCGGCGCATTCCTGGCCGGCGCCTCCCTCGTCCTCGGCTGGCTCTGCCTCAGGGTCCTGAGCCCCTTCCTCTCCGCTATTGCGTGGGCCTCGGTCCTCGCGATCGTCTTCGATCGGCCGTGGCGACGGCTCCGGAAGACGCTGCCCGGCCGGCTCGGGTTCGCCGCCGCGCTGATGGCGACGGCGATCGGCCTCCTCGTCGCCCTCCCGATCACCTTCATCGCGACCCTCGTGGCCGGCCAGGTCATCGACCTCGCGTCGCAGGTCAGCGCGAAGCTCGAGACCCAGCACGTTTCGTCGCTCGCAGACATCGTGACCCTGCCGCAGGTGGCCGCATGGGTCGAGCAAGCCCAGGATCGGCTCGGGCTCACTCGCGAGCAGTTCGAGGGGCTCGCCGCGACGTTCGCCGCGAAGGCGACCTCGATTCTCGGGGCCCTGAGCCGGTACCTCGTCCTCAGCGTCTTCGACGGCGCCCTGACCTTCTTCACGACCGTCTTCCTTCTCTTCTTCTTCCTCCGGGACGGGGCCGACATGGCGGAGGCGGTGCTCGGCATCGTCCCGGGGGACGACGACGTCCGCAGCGCCCTCGGTCAGTCCGTCGCCGGGATGATCTCCGCGATCTTCCGGGGCTCCCTTCTGACGGCGGTCATTCAGGGAGTGAGCGGATCGGTCGGTTGGTGGATCGCGGGTCTCCCATCGCCCGTGCTCGCGGGGGCGGGGATGGGAATCCTCTCACTCCTCCCGCTCGGCGGCACGGCGATTCTCTGGGTCCCCGGCGGCCTCCTGCTCCTTTTCACCGGCAGCGTCGGCCACGGCCTCTTCCTGCTCCTCTGGGGGTCGATCGTGACGACGTTCGCCGCGGACAACATCCTCAAGCCCGCCCTCATCGGCCGCGCCCAGGAGCTGAGCCCCCTCGTCGTTTTCCTCGGCGTCTTCGGAGGCCTCGCCGCCTTCGGCTTCACCGGCCTCTTCATCGGCCCGGTCGCGCTCGCCCTCGCCGCCTCGCTCCTGGACGTGTTCAGGAGGAGGGCCGGGGCGGCGAGCGAAAAAAAAGGGGCGCCCGAAGGCGCCCCTGATCTTCGAAGCTCAGCCGAGGTCTAGAACAGGCACTTCGCCTGGGCCGACGTCACGACCTTGCACGCGTTCTTGATGGCGTTGTTGCACTCGGTGGAGCTGCCGGCGCCACCCGGCGGCTCGAAGTTGATGCCGAGGCCGCTGTTGACGAGGAGCTGTTGGTGGCAGTTCCCGGCGTCGATTCCGCCGCACTCGGAGCCGTCGGCGCAGATGCTCCCGACGGTGCACGACGTGACGCCATCACCGCAGATGCCGGCGCCGCACTTCCCGCTCGCGTTGAGAGCCCCGCCGTTGTTCAGGCAGTTGAGCTGGTTGATGCACGACGTAAGCTGCGAGCTGGTGGCCGACGAGCTGGCGCACGTGGCGTTGCAGCTCGCGAACAGCGTCTGGAAGAGCGGCGTCTGGGAGCAGTCCGGCACGCCGTCGCTGACGACGCAGTTCAGGGCTGCCGCGGTGAGCTGGCGCGCGAGCTGGAAGATGCTCCCGTCCTTCACGTTGACGCAAATCCCCTCCACCGCGGAGTCGTCGTCGTTGAGGACCGTGTTCGTAATCGCCTGACCGCAGACGTTCAGGACGCCGCCGCCGAGCGTGATCACGGCCTGCGTGATGTTCTGACTGCCCGACTTCTCGGTCCCCGCGTGCGTTCCCCAGAAGCCAGGGGTGCGGCAGATCGCCGCGCCGCAGTTCGTCGGCGGCGGGTTCGTCGCCACCGAGTGGCACTGGCCGGTCGTCGTGTCGCAGACCTCGGTGGTGCAGTTGTCGGAGTCCTGCTGGCAGGTCACGGGCGTCTGCTTGCAGTTCCCTGTGGCCGTGTCGCAGGATCCGGTGTTGCAGAGGCCGTCATTGGCGCAGAACTTCGGCGCGCCGGACTCGCACTGGCCGTTCGCCGGGTTGCAGGCCTCGACGGTGCACTTGTTCCCGTCCTGCGCGCAGCTCTTCGGCGTCTGGACGCAGTTCCCGCTCGCGGCATCGCACGAGCCGGTGCTGCAGAGGCCGTCGTTGGCGCAGACCTTTGGGGTCTGGGTGCACTGGCCCGTCGCGGGGTCGCACGAGCCGGTGCTGCACTTGCTGTCGTCCGAACAGCTCTTCGGGGTTTGGACGCAGTTGCCGGTCGCCGGATCGCACGAGCCGGTGCTGCACAGGCCGTCGCCCGCGCAAGTCTTCGGCGCGGTCGACTCGCAGAGGCCGTTTGCGGGATTACAGAACTCCGTCGTGCAGTGGTTGTCGTCCGCCTGGCACGTGATGGGCTTCTGGACGCACGCGCCGGTGGCGGCGTCGCACGAACCCACCGAGCACAGGCCGTCGTTCGCGCAGCTCTTCGGGATCTGCACGCACTGGCCCGTCGCCGGATCGCAAGAGCCGGTGCTGCAGAGACCGTCGCTCGCGCAGCTCTTCGGGGTCTGGATGCACTGGCCCGTCGCCGGGTCGCAGGAGCCGACCGAGCACGCGCTGTCGATCCCGCACGACTTGGGAACGGACGTGCAGGTGTGGGTCGCCGCGTCGCAGATTTCGTCCGTGCACGGGTTGCCGTCGCTCGGGCACACCCCGTCCAGGGTGCCCGGAGTGCAGCTTCCCGGCGGAGGATCGATTTGGGCCCACGCGGGATGTGCGAGCGTGAAAGCCATCAGGACGAAAGCGGCGATGGGAAGCCACCTGGCCACGGAACGAAGCCGGTTCGCCGTGCTACAACAGCTCAGATCTCCCTGACTCATGTTTCACTACCTCCATTCCAGACGACACCGCGGGCGTAGACAATCGAACCATGCGCGGCAGGGGTAGCCATCTGGTACGCCGGCCAGGGTGAGATGGCAAGGACAATCTCGCACAGAACGCATGAAATGACCAGCAAATTCGGGGTTCTCGGGCTCTTCGGCTCCCATTCGAGGGGCGCGATTCCGTCCGAAAAAAAAGGGCGCCCTTTCGGGCGCCCCTGGAAGAGCCGTTCGTCGTCGCGAGTTCAACCCCTCTAGTAGAGGCACCTCGTGACGTTGGCACCCACCACCTGGCAGGCGCTCTTGTTCGCATCGTTGCACTCCGTCGAGCTGCCCGCGGCTCCCGGCGGCTCGAAGTTGATGCCGAGGCCGTTGTTCACGAGGAGCATGTCGTGGCAGTTGTTCGGGAGGCCGTTGCACATCGACCCGTCCCCGCACGTCGTTCCTGCCACGCATCCGGTCACGCCGTCACCCGCGCAGACGCCCGTCTGGCAGGAACCGTTGCTCAGCATCGTGCCGCCATTGTTCAGGCAGTCGATCTGGTTGATGCAGTCGGTCACGTCCTGCTTGGCGCTTGCGGTGTTGGCGCAGATCGCGTTGCACTTCGCGAAGATCGCGGAGTAGAGCGGCGTCGCCGTGCAATCGGCGATGCCGTTGCTGACGACGCAGTTCAGCGCCGCCGCCGTGAGCTGGCGCGCGAGCTGGAGCTGGCTGCCGTCCTTCATCGCCACGCAGATCGCCTCGACCGCCGAGTTGTTGTCGTTCAGCACGGTGTCGGTGATCTTCTGGCCGCACACGTTCAGCACGCCTCCGCCGAGGGTGATGACCGACTGCGTGATGTTCGTGCTGCCGGACTTCTCGACGCCCGCGTGCGTTCCCCAGAATCCAGGCGTGCGGCAGATTGTCGCGCCGCATCCCGGCGGGGTCGGGTTCGCGGGAACCGAGTGGCATCGTCCATTGACCGGATCGCAGACCTCGGTCGTGCAGATGTCGGCGTCCGCGGTGCAGGGAGTCGGCGAGCCCGATTCACACTTGCCGGTCGCCGCGTTGCAGGCCTCGATGGTGCAGAGGTCGTTGTCCTGGGCGCAGGTCTTGCGCGCCCCCGACTCGCAAGTGCCGCTCGCGGGATTGCACGACTCGAAGGTGCAGAGGTCGGCGTCCTGCGCGCAGGATCGTACCGGGCTGGACTCGCACGCGCCGTTCTGCGGATTGCACGCCTCGACGGTGCAGAGGTTGCCGTCCTGCGGGCACGTCTTGTTCGTCGTCTTGCAGTTGCCGGTTGCGGCGTCGCAGACCGAGTCGGAGCAGAGGCTGTCGCTGACGCAGGTCTTCGACGCGCCGGACTCGCAGCGTCCGGTCGCCGGGTTGCAGGCCTCGGTGTTGCAGAGGTTGCCGTCCTGCGCGCAGGTGATCGGGGTGAAGTCGCACTGGCCCGAAGCCGGGTTGCAGGATCCGACCGAGCAGAGGTTGTCCGAGCTGCACGTCTTCGACGGTCCCGATCCGCAGGCGCCGGTCGCCGGGTTGCAGGTCTCCGTCGTGCAGAGGTTCCCGTCCTGGGCACACGTCTCGGGCTGATAGACGCACGTGCCCGTCGACGGATTGCATGAGCCGATCGAGCACTTGTTGTCGATGGGAGATGGGCAGGTGACCGGCGCGCCCGACTGGCAGGTGCCGGTGGCCGGGTTGCAGGTCTCGGTCATGCAGAGGTTCCCGTCCTGGGCACACGTCACCGGCTGGTAAGCGCACTGGCCGTTCGCGGGATCGCACGAGCCGACGGAGCACTTGTTGTCGATGGGCGACGGGCACGACTTCGGCGTGTAGTCGCAGAAGCCGGTCGAGACATTGCACGTCGCCGTGTTGCAGGGATTGTCGATGGGGCAGATGCGCGGGTTGTGCTGGCACGTGCGCGTGGCCGGATCGCAGACGTCATTGGTGCACGGATTGCCGTCGCTCGGGCAGCCCGAGTCGATCTTGGTCGGATCGCACTGACCGTCAATCTGCGCCCAGGTCGGCGCCGAGATCGTCAGCGCCAGCAGGCAGAACATCGCGGCCGGCAGGACGGCGACGAGCGCGCGTCCCAACTTCGTTCCGCGTCGACAGCTCGATTCTCCTCTTCGCATCAATGAACCCCCTTTTCGTGAAGGTGATGGCCTCGTCGAAATCTGTTTGACGTCGTGTTGCACAACGGCATGCATGTCTTAACGCGCTCCCGGCGGGCGACACTCCCCGCAGCCGGGGGACGTGGACCGGGCGCGGAGCGAGACGCGCGCCTCCGGCGGCGACAGAACTCTCTTGATCTCGATGGTCGTGGGTTGCGGGGCTTCTAGGCACTCCAACGCGGCGGACTCCCGTCGCCATCTCGCCGAAGTGCCGGAGTCAGCAGGGGGTGCTCCGGCTTTCGACTCCGAAGCGGGTCAGGCCACCGTGCGACGGATGAACCGACGGTGGCGCTCCGGAGATCCCTTGCGGGAGATGCCAATATTTACTGCGGTCTCCGGCGGAATTCAAGGGATTCTCGCGTGGAGCTCGAAATACCTGATTCGGGCAAAGACCTCGGGTTGCGTCTGGTTCGCTTTGTCGGATTTTTCCAGATCATCTCGCGATGCGGCGTCAGCGCACGAGGGGCTCCGAGCCGCCGGCCCCTCGATGGTAGGCTGGGGCGCGTGTCTGCACGGCCAGCAGGAGCGCGGCCGGCATCGCGCGCACGAGGTGACCATGTCGACGACCCGCCGCTCCGTCCTCGCGTCGTTCGCGACCTATTTCTTTCGTGGGCTCCTCATCGTCGCGCCCGCGGCGGTCACGCTCTACACCCTCGTCACGGCGTTCAGATGGGTCGACGGACTCATCGACCTGGAAGGACGGTTCGGGTTCCGCATGCCCGGGCTGGGAGCCCTGGCGGTCCTTGCAATCGTCACGGCGACAGGCTTCGTCGCGAGCAACATCCTGATGAGCTACCTCATCGGTCTCGCCGAGCGCATCTTTCACCGGCTCCCCCTCGTCCGGCTCGTCTACCGTTCGATCCAGGATCTCGTCGGCGCCTTCGTCGGAGAGAAAAAGCGATTCGATCGTCCTGTGCTCGTCACGCTCGTCCCGAACAGCGACGTCCGGGCCGTCGGGTTCGTCACGCGCACGAGCCTCGAGGAGTTTGATCTTCCCGACCATGTCGCGGTGTACTTCCCCTCGTCTTTCAACTTTGCGGGACATCTGGTCGTGGTCCCACGCGATCGCACGACGCCGCTCCGGGTCGACAGCACCGCCGCCATGAGCTTCATCGTCTCCGGCGGCGTGTCGGGAGAGCCCGCGGCGTAGAGCCGGCGCCGACGACGGAACGGGAGATGCGCGGCGCCATGCGCTGGGGTACAGTGGAACCGCGCGCCGTGGAGGAATCACCGTGAAAAACATCCGCAACAAGACGAAGTCGCCGCTCAAGATCCCGCTGCCACAGGGCAGGACGCTGCACCTCGGTCCAATGAAAACCGGACAGATCGCCGACGCCGCCGTCGAAAAGCCGGCCATTCAGAAACTCATCAAGGACGGCCATCTGGAGCTCCTCGGGGAAGGCGAGACCCTCTCGTCGTCGGGCGACGCCTCCGGAGCGGTCCACGAATCGACACACGGCCACGGGCAGCAGAAGGACATCCGGCCCAAAGGGAACCGGTAGTCCACGTGTTCCAGCGGCGACCGCAACGTCACCCGTCGCGCTCTCTCGCCGCCTCATGTCTTCTCGCTCTGCTGATCGTCACCGCCTCGCCCCTCTTCGCAGCCGGGGGCTCGGACTGCGGATGCGACGGCGCGTGCTGCCGGGCACCCGCCGCCGTGAGCCGGGGGTGCGCCATGCGCCCGGGCTGCTGCGGCGGACACGGAAGCGCACCGGGCCCCGTGTCGGTCCACGAGGGGCTGATGCCCCGCCCCTCCGGAATCATCACCCCTGCGATCTCGGGTCATCCCGTCTCCGGCCGCGGCTGGCACGCCGCCGCGAACGACATCCCGCCCGACGAGCACCCTCCCCGACCGGCCGCCTGACTCCAGGCCCGACGACACCGAATCACCGACCCATCCTTCACTGGAGAAAACCGGCATGTCTCACTCCGTCCGCACCCGTGTTCCGCTCGTTCTCCTCGCCGCCGTCGCCTGCGCCGCCCCGGCGCTCGCGACCTGCGGCTCCGCGAACTGCTTCCTCGTCACCGGAACGCGCGAGGGGATCAACGACCAGGGGGCGTTCACGTTCGATCTGTCCTACCGATACGTCGACCAGAGCCGCGGCCTGGACGGCTCCCGGGAGACCGGGGACGTCCTCACCCCGGCCATCGACTTCTCGAACGGCACGATCGTCCCCGACCATCATCGCGAGATCCGGACGCTGAACACCCTCATGCAACTCGATCTCGACTACGGCCTGACGGGACGCCTCACGCTCTTCGGCGCGATCCCGTTCCTGAACGAGCGGCGTCACGAGCACGTCAACGACGTCGGCACCGCGACGGAGGCGTTCACGAACGGCGACGGCACGAGCGGCTTCGGCGACGTGAGGATCGGCGCGAGGTACGCCGCCGTCGTCCGGCCGAAGCAGATCCTCGTCGCCGGCGCGGCCGTGAAGCTTCCGACGGGCCCGTACCGTCTCCTCGACAGCGAGGGGGAGATCAACGAGCCGACGATCCAGCCGGGGACGGGAGCGTATGCGCTCAACGCGTCGATCTACTACGCGTACCACCCGGCGCCCCGATCCGGCGAGTGGTTCGTCTCGGGCTCCTACCAAGGGAACCGGGCGAACGCGCTCGAGTACCGGCTGGGCGCCGAGGCGATCGTCAACGTCGGATTCGATCGGCGCGCGGGAAAGAGGGCGACGTGGGTGCTCCAGCTCGATTCGCGATGGACGCGCCGCGACGAGTTCCTGGGGTCGAACGTGGCGTCTACCGGCGCCGCGATCGTGAACTTCACACCCGGCCTCCGGTTCGTGGCCTCTCCTGGCACGGTCTTCTACATCTTCGGACAGGCCCCCGTCGTCGAGCGCGTGAACGAATCGCAGCTCGCGCCGCGCGGCGGCGTCATCTTCGGGATCTCGAAGACCTTTGATTGAGGATTCAGACCGTTTCGAGCGGGATCGCCCGCGCCGGCGCGGGGAATCCCGCGTCGAGGTCGCGGAGATCCTCGGGAGTCAGCGCGAGGGCCGCCGCCGCGGCGTTCTGCCGGACATGCTCCGCACGCGAGGCCTTCGCGACCGCGACGACGCCTTCGCACCGGATGGCCCACGCGAGGCAGACCGTGGCGCCGGAGACGCCGTGACGGGCCGCCACCTCTTGGACAGCGCCGCCACCGGTCCCGCAGCCGGCCAGACGACCATCGTCGAGAGGGGTGTACGCCATCACGGTCACTTTCCGGTCAACGCACCATGGGATGAGGCCGCGCTCGATGCCTCGGTGCCTGAGGTTGTAGTAGACCTGGTTCGCGGCGACCGCCACCCCTCCATCGAGCGCCTCCGCCTCTTCCAGGTCCGTGACGTCGAAGTTGCTGACGCCGTAGCCAAGGATCTTTCCCGCTTCGCGGAGTCGCGAGAACGCCTCGATCGTGCCGGCGAGGGGATACGTCCCCCTCCAGTGAAGCAGGTAGAGGTCGATGCGATCCGTCCCGAGTCGCCTCAGGCTCGCCTCCGCGGCCGCGATCGTCCCTGAGCGCGACGCGTTCCGGGGCAGAACCTTCGTCACGACGAAGACGCCGTCCCTCCGGCCGGCCATCGCCTCGGCGACCAGCGCCTCGGCCGCTCCGTCGCCGTACATCTCCGCGGTGTCGACGAGCGTCATCCCGAGATCGAATCCGAGTCGCAGCGCGGCGATCTCCTCGCGTCGCCGGCCGGCATCGCTCCCCATCTTCCACGTCCCCTGGCCCACGACCGGCATCGCAGAGCCGATTCGATCCGTCACCGTCCTCATCGAGGCCTCCCTGTCACGCGTCGAGCGCGTATTATGAGCCCTCCACGGAGATGGCAGGGGGCGGCGGAGAGGATGACGGCAAGCGATGCGTTCGAGCACACCGGGCGCGTGATCCGCGTGGAGATGCGGACGCCGACGCCCGCGGACCGCGTATGGTCGGCGTGGGCGGACCCGGCGAAGCTCTCGCAGTGGTTCACCGACCGGACCGAGGGAGAGGTCCGGCCGGGCCGGAGCTTCACCTGGATCTTCGAGAGATTCGGCGCCCGGTTCCCGTATGAGGTGCTCGTCGCCACGCCTCCCTCGCGGCTCGTCTTGCGCGGCTCGCCGCCGGGACGCAGGCCTTTCTTCCTCGAAGTGCTGATCGCCGGCTCCGATGTCGAGACGACGCTCACGATCGTCAACTCCGGGTTCAGCGCGGGCGAGGCGACCGAGGAGGAGCACGAGGGAGTTCTCTCGGGCTGGGAGATGGCGCTCGCCATCCTCAAGGAGTACCTCGAGAGGCACTACGGGCGACCCAAGGCGGCCTTCTTCGCGATGCAGCCCGCGGTCTTCGCGTACGAGGGGCTCCTGCCGTATTTTCTCGAGGAGCCGTGGCTTCGTGAGTGGCTCACGGCCTCGGGCTCCATCCGCGGCGAGGCCGGGGCGCTCTACCATCTCGAGCTCCGAGGTGGAGGCACGATGAGCGGCCGGGTCCTCGCCGTCACGCGGCGCGAGGTGGCGCTGTCGTGGGACGAGATCGGCGGCGTCTGCGAGCTGAAGGCCTTCTCGCTCGGACCGAATCAGCGGGCCGTGGCGGTCCGCGGCATCGGCTGGGAGATCGGCGAGGAACGGGCGTCGAAGATCGAACGGGGCATGGCGAAGGCGATCGATCGCCTCGTGGCGTCGGTGAGCGGGACCGGGACGGTCCACTGATGGAGGAGAGCATGACGAGACAGGAGTCCGGATTCCGCGTGCGAACGCCGATCGCCTCGGCGCTCGCCGCCCTCGCGCTCATCGTTCCAGTGGCCGCCGCGGCCCCCGTCCCGGGAGATCCGGCGGTGCGGGCTCTCGTGGCGCGCGCGCTCGGCGAGACGCCCCTCGTCGATGACCTGAGGGAGCTGTGCGATCGGATCGGCGGACGGCCCACCGGCTCGCCCGCGCTGGATCGAGCCGTGGACTGGGCGGCCGCGAAGTTCCGCGCCGCGGGCGTCGAGTCGGTGACCCTCGAGACCTTCACCGTGCCGGGCCTCTGGCTCGGCGATCGGGCGGAGGCCGCCTGCGTCGCGCCCGTCGCCTTCCCGTTCCGGCTCGCGGCCGCGCCCTACGCACCTTCCACCCCTGCTGGAGGCCTCGAGGCGCCCCTGGTCGACGCGGGCGCGGGGACCGCGGCCGATTTCGAGAAGCTCGGCGCCGGCGCCCGGGGGGCGATCGCCCTCGTGCGATCCGCCGAGATGCGCACGTTCGACGATCTGTTCGCCGAGTACATGAAGAACGCGCCGATGATCGCGGCGGCGAAGAGCGCGGGGATGGCGGCGCTCCTTCTGCAGTCGACGCGTCCGCGAGGCCTCCTCTACCGCCACCCGATCAGCATCCACGGCGAGATGGCGCCGTTCCCGGTGGCCATCGTCTCGCGCGAGGGGGCGGAGCGCCTCGGGCGGCTGCTCGCGGAGCCAGGCGGACAACCCCCGAGAGTGCGCCTCGATCTCGCCAATCGAACGGGCGGCGCGTACGAGGCCAAGAACGTCGTCGCGGAGATCCGCGGCCGGGAGAAGCCGGACGAGATCGTTCTCCTCGGCGCGCACCTCGACTCGTGGGACCTGGGAACGGGCGAGGAGGACAACGGCGTCAACGCCGCGCTCGTGCTCGACGTGGCGCGCGCATTCCGCGAGCTCGGCATCGTTCCCCGCCGCACCGTGAGGTTCGTCCTCTTCTCGGGCGAGGAGCAGGGTCTCTTCGGATCGAGCGGGTACGTGAAGCGGCACGGGGCCGAGATGGACGGCCATGTCGCCGCGATCGTCTTCGACACCGGCTCGGGCCACACCTCCGGGTTCTATCTCGACGGACGCGACGAGCTGCGCCGGCCGCTCGACGCGGCGCTCGCCCCGGTCGCCGCGCTCGGTCCGTTCACGCACCGCCACGACGGGATCGACGGCACCGACAACTTCGACTTCCTCCTCGCGGGGGTCCCGAACTTCGTCGCGGATCAGGATCCCATCCCGTACCTTCCGGACTACCACGCCGAATCGGACGTCTTCGAGCGCCTGAACGCGCGCGAGGCGCGCGCGAGCGCCGCCATCGCCGCCGCGCTGGTCTACGGCCTCGCCGAAGCGAAGGAGCGGCCCGGCCGGCGGCAGTCGCGCGCGGAGGTCGACGCGCTCCTGAAGGAGACGCGGCTGGACCAGCAGATGAAAGCCTTCGGTCAGTGGGAGGAGTGGATCTCCGGAAAGAGCGGAGCGCGCCCCTAGCGGTTCCCGACGAGCCCGTGCGCCGCGCGGTGGAATCCTTCTTTCGAGACGCCGACGCGCTCCGCGCCGAGCCGCGCGACGAACGCGTCGCGCACGCGATCGAGCGCCTCGCCCCGGGTCCACTCCGCGTATCCCGCGGCGACGAGCAGCTCCGGAAACGTCCGGCCCGCGAGGGCCAGCCGGCGCCGGGTCCGCATCCCGTCCTTCGATCCGTCGCCGAGCAGGTAGTGGTCGAGAACGACGAAGTCGGCCGCCTCGCCGAGCCGCACGTCGAACGCCGTGAGGTCGTCGATGGGCCAGAGCGGGGCGACGACGGCCACGGTCCGGAGCCCGCGCCGGCGCAGGCGGGCGAGGGCCGCGATGCGCTCTCCCACGGGGTAGGCGTGCTTCGGGAAGGGGGGCGGAAAGCTCTCACGGTCGGTCTCCACGCTGATCTGGATCGAGAGGGCGCATCGCGCGGAGAGCGCGGCCAGCCGATCCTCGTCCCAGAGCGGGTTCGGCGTGTGGGTCTGGAGCGCCAGCAGATCCGGGGGCCTGTCGAGCATCGCCTCGAGGATCCGGGACGTGATCCGCAGCCGAATCTCGTGAGGTGGGTAGGGGTCGGTCACGCTGCTCATGTAGATGCGGAGCGACGGATCCGGGGAGCGACGGATCCGATCGTGATCGGCGGCGTAGATCCCGGGCGCGTTCACCTTCGCGTCGAGATACGTCCCCCACGCGCGCGTCTCGCCGAAGCCCCGGACGATCTCGGGGGCGTAGTCGGGGACGCCGCACAGAGTCCTCCCGTAGGCGCACCCGTGGTACGGGTTGATCGTGTGGGTGAATCCGGAGAGGAATCCCCCCGTCCTGTTGACGAGCGTGCGGCATTCGATCTCGCCGACGATCATCTCCCTGAAGCCCCCCATCCGCCAGCGTCGTGTATCCTACCGCTTCGATCCGGCCCTCGCGGAGGAGGGCGGCGAGGAGGATGACGATGATCCGTCTCTATCGATTCAGGTACTCCACGAACGCCGAGCGCGTGGCGCTCGCCCTCGCCCACAAGCGGCTCCCCTTCGATCCGGTGGAGATCGATCCGAAGGATCGAAGCGTCGTCCGCAAGGTCAGCGGCCAGGATCTCGTCCCCGTGATCGACGACGGCGGCACGGTCGTCTTCGACTCGATGGAGATCGTCCGCTGGCTCGAGGACCGGTATCCGGAAAGGCCGCTGTACCCGAAGGACCCGGCGCGCCGCGCCGAGATGCTCGTCTTCATCGACTGGTTCAACCGGGTCTGGAAGCGGCCGCCCAACGACATGGAAGCGGAGATGAACGAGCCGCACCCCGACGCCGCGCGCATCGCGCGCCTCGGAAAGTCGATGACCGACGCGCTCGAAGTCTTCGAGGGGATGCTGCACGGGCGCGATCACCTGATGGGCGAGTTCTCCGCGGCCGATTGCGCCGCCTACCCGTTCCTCCGCTACTCACTCCACCCGCCGGTTCCCGAAGACAGCGAACTGTTCCACAGGATCCTGACCGACTACCAGCCCCTCGGCAAGACCCATCCCGGGATCGAATCATGGATCCGGCGCATGGACCCGAGGCCCCGCTACTGAAGGAGGCAATCGGTGAAGGACGAGGTCCTGTCGAGCTACCGGTACACGGGCGAGCGGATCGTGCCGACCGACGTCGGCGAGCACTACGCGACGTACCGCGACCACCTCGCCCGCTACGTCTTCGCGATGGAGTGGACGTTCGGCAAGAAAGTCCTCGACGCCGCGTGCGGATCCGGCTATGGCACCGCCCTCCTCTCGGCCGGGGCGCGCGAGGTGCACGGCCTCGACCTGTCCAACGAGGCGCTCACGTACGCGCGCCGCATCAACACCTTCACGGCGCCGCACCGATTCTACCGACTCGACCTCGAACGCGAGCCGATCACCGAGGAGTACGACGTCGTCGTCTCGTTCGAGACGATCGAGCACCTGGCCGATCCCGGCCCCTTCCTCGATTCGGTGGCGGCAACGTGCCGCGAGTGGTTCGTCTTCTCGATTCCTCTCAACGACCTCACGGACAACCCTTTCCACCGGCGCGTCTACACCCTCGAGGACGTCAAGGCGCTGACCGCCGCCCATTTCCCCGGACGGCCCGCCGCGTTCTGGGGGCAGGACACGTGGATCGGCAAACCCTCGTTCCAGATCACGATGGGGCTCGGGGCGGAGGACCTCAAGTACGCGGTCGTCCTCGTCCGGATGGGTCGGGAGTAGGGGCCGGCGGAACGGGGGAGATCTCGCGGCCGAGGTACCGGCCGAGATTCGCCGAGAGCCTCTCGCGGAGGCGATCCGGGCTCTCCCCTCGCGCCGCTGCGAGGGCCTGCGCCACCCGCTGCGCCCACGCCGGCGACGCCCGCACCCCCGCGTACTCGACGGGGCTGTCGGTCTCGACGAGGACGAGATCCGGATCGATCGCGCGGGCGACGCGAGCCTGCGTGGGGTCGATCTGGATCGAAGGTCCGGCGGAGATGTAGACGCCCGCGTCGGCGCACCGCCGTGCGAGTCTCCTCGAATGCGTGAACCAGTGGAGCAGAGCCGGCAACCCCGTGCGCCCCGTGAAGGCCGCGGCGATATCGACGATCTCACCGTCGGCGCGCCGCGAGTGCATGTTGACGGGAAGCCGCGCGCGCTCTGCCACGTCGAGCAGTCGATCGAGGATCTCGCGCTGGCGGCGCTGGTCCACCGAATCCGGAGCGTCCCTGTAATCGAGGCCGATCTCGCCGACGAAGTCCGCGGCCTTCACCCGTTCCGCCACGAGCCCGAGCTCCGCCGCCGCTTGTTCGTCGGTGAGCCCCGGAACGCGCGAGGGATGGAGGCCGACCCCGGCGAGGACGACGCCGGGATGTCGCCGCTTCAGATCGAGGGTGAGGAGCGCATCGTCCGGCGTCATCGAGACGGCGAGGAGGACGGAGACGCCGGCGGCGCGCGCTTCGGCGACGGCCTCGTCCGGCTCCGGAAGGTCGGCGAGGTGGCAGTGCGCGTCGCCGACCGTCACATCACGCCGCGTCCGGCCTGGGCGCCCGCATCGGAACGACGATGAGCACCGCGGCCACGGCGGCGAAGACCAGCAACCCCGCCGCGCCGCTCCCACCGAACTTCGGAAGCTCGAGGTTGATGCCGAATCGGTCCTGAACGAGCACCGACACCGCGAGAAGGACGGCGACGAGCGCCTCCCCCGCGATCATCCCCGAGGCGAGGAGGGTGCCGATGTTCACGCGGTGCTCGATCTCCGGCGCCGCCATCTTCCGCCGGGCCATGAAGCGATCCGCGAACCACCGGATCACCCCGCCCACGAAGATCGCCGAGACGGTCGCGAAGTCGAGGTACATGCCGACGGCGACGATCATCGGCGACTCGCACCCCATCATGATGAGACCGATCGCCAGCCCGACGCCCATCAGCACGAGCGGCCACGCCATCTCGCCGCCGACGATGCCCTGCGCGAGCATCGCCATCAGGCCGGCCTGAGGCGCGGGGAGGTGCTCGCCGCCGATCCCCGAGCCCCCCTTCACGATGTCGGCCGAGTGGAGCGAGGCGATCGGAAGGACCAGGACGAACGACGTGCAGACGACGGCGATGACGTACGCGACCTCCATCGTCCACGGCGTGCCGCCGAGGATGTGCCCGACCTTCAGGTCCTGGATGACGCCGCCGCCGATCGAGGTCGCGCAGCAGACCACCGCCGCGACGGCCAGGACCGCCATCACTCCCCCGGGGCCCGTGACGCCGATCGCCACGAGGAGGACCGCCGCCACGATGAGGCTCGAGAGAGCGAGACCCGAGATGGGGCTCGACGACGAGCCGATGACGCCGACGAGATATCCCGAGACGGCGGAAAGGACGAAGCCGGTCAGCGTCATCGCGAGCGCCGCCATGAAGGCGCCGGCGATGTCGTGCATGTACCACTCGAAGAGGGCGGTCATCGGCACGAGGAGCGCCACGGTTCCCCCGACGACCCAGGCCATCGGGATGTCGCGCTCCAGGCGCGCCGTCGTGTGCCCCGCGGCGCGCGCCACCTTCATGTCCTTGAAGGCCCTCAGCACGCCGTCGAGGAGCGGCCCGCGCATGTTGAAGAGGGTCCACAGGGCCGAGACGAGCATCGCGCCGACCGCCATCGGCCGCACGACGCCGCGCCAGGCCTGGTCGGCGACCACGTCGAGGCGGTCGAGCTCGCCCGCCGACGCGAGCGAGGGATGGTGCGCGAGGTTCATCAGCGCGCTCCCCTCGCCGCTCAGGAACATGATCATCGGCACGAGGATCACCCAGGCGAGGACGCCGCCCGAGAAGTTCAGGGCCGCGAGCTTCGGGCCGATGATGTAGCCGACGCTCATGAAGGCGGGCGACGCGTACGGCGTCTCGTAGTGGATCCCGCCGGCGAAGGTCCCCGGATCGCCGAACGGCCGCCCTTCGCGCAGGAAGTGAACCTTCGACGCGCGGAACGGCAGGAACCCGCTGACCGAGTCCTTGATCGCGGCGAACCCCCAGTCGTTCTTGAGCAGCTCCACCAGCCCCGCGAACCCCATCGTCGCGAAGAGGTACTTCGCGCCGGTCGCCCCCTTGCGTCCCGTCTTGTGGATCTCGGCGGCGGCCACCGCCTCGGGGAAGGGGAGCGTCGGATCCTCGCACAGCGTCCGGCGAAGAAAGATGACGAAGGTGACGCCGAGCGTCCCCCCGACGAGCATGAGGAAGCTGCTCTCCCAGTAGTTGAACTCCTTCCAGAGCCCCGTGATGATGAAGGCCGGGAGGGTGAAGATCGCGCCCGCGACCAGCGCCTCGCCGACCGAGGCCGCGCTGCGCGAGACGTTCTCCTCGAGGATGGAGGAGCCCTTGAAGGCCCGGAGGACGACCATCGAGATGACGGCCGCCGGGAAGGTCGCGGCAATCGTCTGCCCGGCCTTCATCCCGAGGTAGGCGTTGGCTGCGCCGAGCACGACCGCCTGCACGACGCCGAGGATGACGGCGCGGAATGTGAACTCGGGGAGGCGGGAGGATTCCGAGACGAACGGCTCGTGCTTCATCGCTGTTCAGGATGTCCCACGATGTCGCGTGATGTTTCCAGGTGCCCTCCCGTTCCGATTCACGGCGGCGCACCAGCGGCCCCAGGCGGGGCGCAGGGTAACACAACACCCGGAGCCCGCTGACTCCCTTGTTCTCGATTTCTCCCCATTATGGGATTGACGGCTCACCGCCAATCACCGTATGATGGGCCGTTCTCGCCCGACCGCGCGCGTCTCGGGGCGCCCGCCGTCACGCCGGATCGCCCCGGCAGGGCCCGCCACGGTTCGCAGCGATCGCCGCTCCGCAATACGTCGAAAGGAGCCCGTTGCGTGCATGAAGTGAACGTCGGCACCGCAGCAGCCCCGCCCATCCTCTCTCATCAGCTTCCAATGAACCGTTTTCGGAGTCCTTCACCGCGTGCGGGCGCGCGCGGTGTTGTGTTTGCTTGGGGGATCGGCGCGCGTCCATGAGGACTCGCGCCGCGGGAAGTCAACGTTTCGAGAAGGAGCCCGCGATGAGAAATGCGAAGTGGATGTTGGCCCTTGCCGGCGCCGTGGCGCTGGCCCTGACCGCAACGCCGATGTTCGCCGACGGCGGCGCCAACCACCAGGTGAAACAGACACCGCCGGTGCAGATGGGGACGTCCGGAGGCAGCCTCGCCGATCACAGCAATGCGTTCTGTTGCGGCGGGACGCTGGGCTCGCTGATCACGAGGGACGGCACGACCTACATCCTGAGCAACAACCACGTCCTCGCCCGCTCGGGCAGCGCGACCACGGGTGAGACCGACATCCAGCCGGGACTCATCGACAAGGGCTGCAGCCAGACCCTAAGCAACTACAACGTCGTCGGCACGTTCGCCGGCAACATCGTCCCGCTCGGCACCGCCAACGTGGACGTGGGGCTCTCGGTCGCCAACGCGAACGTCGACGGCTCGGGGTCGATCATCGACATCGGCGTGCCTTCCTGCGTCACGGCGGCGGCTTCCGGAAACGTGACGAAGAGCGGCCGGACGACCGGCCAGACTTTTGGCACCGTCCAGGCCACCAACGTCAACGTGAGCATCAGCTACCAGAAGGGGTGCAACTCCGGGAAGAAGTTCACCATCACCTACTCGAACCAGGTCTCGATCACGCCGGGGACCTTCAGCGGCGGAGGAGATTCGGGCTCGCTCATCGTGACGGACAACGCCAGCCATAACCCCGTGGCGCTCCTGTACGCCGGCAGCAGCAGCGTCACCATCGGCAATCCTGTCGCTGACGTCCTCGCCGCGCTCAACGCAGGGGGACACACGACCCATTTCGTGGGCAGCGGGTCCTGCACCGGCACGACGCCGATCGGGGTCGGCGTGGAGTCGGCGAACCTTCTCCACGGCCCCTCGGCCAACGACATCGATTTCGCGCGCACCATCAAGGAGCGCTACGAGCCGGATCTCTTCGCGAAGCCGGGCGTCATCGGCGCAGGCGTCGGCAAGGACGACATCGACCCAACGAAGGCGGTCATCATCCTGTACGTCGAGAACGCGGGCGGCTCGAGAGCACACGGCCTCCCCACCGATCTCGAGGGCGTGAAGGTCAAGGTCATCGAGACGGATCCCTTCGTCGCGAGGTAACTCGATCGGCTTTCTGCAAGAGGGGCGGCGCCCGGTGCGCCGCCCTTTTTTTGTGTGCGCGCGCACGAATTCCACAACCGGCATCGCGCGCGGTAAAGTGAGTCGCACCGAAACTCACACTCCGTTCCAACCTAGGGGGACTCCCTCATGCCCGGCATCTTCGTCGTCCTCGCAGTTCTGGCTCTCGGCATGATCGCCGCCACGCGGTTCATGAAGGGCGGCCGGCGCCCCCACGTCTTCGACACGGACGGGCGCCGCGTCTCGGGGCCGCAGGGTCCCGCGCTCAAGAACCTCCTGGTCGCCGTTCCGCTCGTGCTCCTGGTGCTGCTCTTCCTCGCGTCAGTGCGCAGCGTCCCCGTCGGAAACGCGCTGGTGATTTTCAACACCGTCACCAAGCAGTTCGATCTGGCGCGGCAGGGGATCGCGTTCGTGACGCCGCTCGTGACGGACACGCACCTGTACGATCTGCGCCGGCTCGAGTACACGATGTCGGGAACGCAGGGTGAGGGGCGGAAGGCGGAAGCGGACGACTCGCTCTGGTCGCCGACGCAGGAAGGGCTTCTCGTCGGCATCGACATCACGGTGTGGCATCACCTCGACCCGTCGCGCGTCATCGAGATCCACCAGAAAATCGGGCCCGACTACGAGGAAAAGATCATCCGCCCCGCCATCCGCTCGGTGATCCGCCTCGTCATCTCCGAGTACGCCGTCATGGACGTGTACTCCTCGAAGCGGGCGAAGATCCAGACGGAGATCAACGAGAAGATCAGGACGCTGGTGGAGAAGGACGGCTTCCTCATCGACGAGGTCGTCCTCAGGGACGTCCGGTTCACCGAGCAGTTCGCGAAGTCGATCGAGGCGAAGCAGATTGCGCAGCAGTCGGCCGAGCAGATGAAGTACGTCCTCGAGAAGGAGCAGAAGGAAGCCGAGCGAAAGGTGATCGAGGCGAGCGGCCGGGCGAAGGCGATCGAGACGATCAACGAGGCCTTGCGGCAGAATCCCAACTACATCCGGTACCTCTACGTCGACAAGCTCTCCGACAAGATCTCGGTCATCGTGTCGGATCAGAACACGATCATGGACCTGAAGGGGATCGTGGAGGGGAAGAAATAGCCCCCCCCCGCGTGGGGGGCGCGTCAGCGCGGAACGCCGTCGATCGGGAAGGCGAGCTCGTTTCCGTCGCGGGTCGTGAGATGCCCTCCCAGGATGAAGTAGCACCCTCGGCGGCGCCCGTCGACGTTCTCGAGGACGGCGTACCCCTCCTCGGGCTCGACGCGCACGACGCGCCCGGTGAAGGTGAGCTCCTTGTGCTCGACCAGCATCGTGACGATCTCTCCCGACCGCTTCTTTTCCTTGAGGAGGTCGACGATCTCCTGCCGGAGAGCCGCTATCTCGGCGGGACCGAGATCGGTGACGCTCTTCTTCGGTGCGGGGGCCGCAGCCTCCGCGGCGGACTTCCCCTCACCGGCGGGAGCCGGCCCTGCGGGCTTCGCGGACGGGGCGGCCTTCGGCGCCTCACCGGAGCCCTTGAGTCCCAGGCGGACGATGGACTTCAGATCCTGGGGGGGCGCGACGGGGCGGGCGGGCTTCGGCTTCGAAGGATCGGCCATCGGATGTCCTGCGCGATCGAAGGATCGCGGAAGGCGCGGACTATACACTTCGCCCGGAGGAGAGATCAATCGGCCGTGGCGCCGTCGGCTTGCCCTCGCCGTGGAGCCTCCATATAATCCAGACCGCTGTTTCGACCCCAAGCAGGACTTTATCCCGGCGCGCTCGAACGCCGATCGGCCGGTTCCCACAGGAGAACGCCTTCATGTCCACGATGATCACCGAGGAGTGCATCAGCTGCGGCGCTTGTGAGCCCGAGTGCCCGAATCAGGCGATCAGCGAGCAGGACGACATCTACGTCATTGATCCTGAGCTGTGCACCGAGTGCGTCGGGTTTCACGACGCCGAGCAGTGCGCCGCCGTCTGTCCCGTCGACTGCTGCGTCCCAGACCCGAACAACGCGGAAGAGGAGGCCCTTCTCATCGATCGCGCGAAGGCCATCCACCCGGACAAGGAATTCGGCGAGGAAGTCCCGTCGCGGTTCCGCAAGTAGAGGGGGCGGCCGCAGCGATGGCGGGTGCTGGATCTCCGGAGCCGTTCCCTCAGACTGCGCCCGTCTTCCCGCTGCCGACCGTCGTCCTCTTCCCGAGCACGATCCTTCCGCTTCACATCTTCGAGCCGCGGTATCGGGCGATGATCGCCGACGCGGAGCGCGGAGACGGCTGCATCGCGATGTCCCTCCTGAAGGCCGGATGGGAACGCGACTATGAGGGGAACCCGGACTACTGCGAGGTGGGGTGCCTCGGGCGGATCACGTCGCTCCAACGGACCGAGGACGGGCGCTACCATCTCAAGCTGGTCGGCCTTCGCAAGGTCGCGCTCGGCGACCTCGTCGGATCTTCTCCATACCGGACCGCGCGGATCCAACCGATCGCGGAGACGATTCCCGACAACTCGACCGGCGCGGGCCGCGAAGATCTCGTCCGGCTCTTCGGCGCCTGCACCGTCCTCGTTCAGGAGATGGCGGGCGAGTCCACTCCGATGGTGACGCTCGGCGAGCATCTCCCCTATGAAACCGTGGTCAACTCCGTCTGCGCCCACGTGGGACTCCCCCCCGAGGTGAAGCAGTTGCTCCTCGAGATCGACGAGATTCGGGAGCGCTGCCTGAAGCTGACGACATTCCTGGAGGCCCATCTGCAGAAGGTCGTCCTCTCGCGCGCACCCGGCGCGCCGGGTCGGCCGCCGGGCCCGATTCACTGAAAGCGAGGAGCGATTCGATGGGAAAAGGAACAAGGCAGGCAGAGATCCGGCGTCGGCGTCAACGCAAGGCGAAGAGGGTGAAGCTCCGCAAGAAGGGCCTCCTCCCCAACTCCGCCGGCCGGAAGTAGCGGGAGGCGCGCCATGGCGCCCAGGAAACCTCTCGATCTCAAGGGGTATTACCGGATTCTGAAGGTCAGCCCGGAGGCGCCCCCCGACGAGATCCGGCTCTCGTACGCGCTCGTGCGGCAGGACGCGAACGGCCCGCACCTCAAGCGCATCGAGGAAGCGTACGAGACGCTGAAGGACCCCGCGAAGAAGGCCGCCTACGATCGGGAAGGGTTCGAGCGGCCGGATCCGCTCAAGAGTCCCGTCACGCTCGCGGCGACGGTGGTCGTCTTCATCGCGATTCTCGCCGCAATCTACGGGCCCGGGTACCTGAGATCCCGCAAGAGCTTCCAGCCCGGGCAAACTCTCGTCGATGTCGCCTCCGGGAGGGAGTTCGGCAGCGTCGTCCGGTTCGAGGATTCGCACCGCTTTCCCCAGGGCTCCTCGACGCCGGCGTACCTCGTGAGAATGCCCGGCGCGGAAGGTGAGCGCTGGTATCCCGCGTACGACTTGCAGGCGTCCTGCGAAGGACGCTGAAAAGAAGAGGGGGGGGCGGCCACCCGCCGCCCCCCCCATGTGGCCCGGGTCCGCCCGACCCGAGCCTGTATGGGCGGCGCACGATCCGGGTTACGCGCGCCGCCGGTCCACCCACCCCAAGTCAGCCGCCCGGCCGGCCTAACTGGAAGGACGCTAGAGAACCTTGACGCTGACCTCGTTCGAGTTGAGGACCTCTCCGTTGGTCGAGAGCACCTGAACGCGGAACGAATAGGTGCCGGGCTTCCGGATCTCCATCGAGCGCTGGAACGCCGTCGGCTCATCCGGACCCACCGAGAGCGCCTCGTAGTGCGTGTCGCTCACCAGAGGGAGGAAATTTCCGCTGCTCTGCACGCGGAGAAAGGGCGACTCGACGACGATGCGAACCCTCTGGCCACCCTTCATCGGGGAAAGGTTTCCGTCCGGCTCCTGGAGCATTCCAGAGAGGCGAATCGTCATGGGAGCGAAGCCGAAGATCCTGTCGGCCCGCAGCATCACGTGGCGCGCCGTGATCCGCTCGGCCTGGGGTGGTTCGGTGAACGACGCGATGTCGGCGCGAACGCCGGTCGCGAAGCAAACCCCGCCGAGAAGCCCGAGCAACGCTGCGATCCATCGACGCTTCGTGTACATGCCGCCTCCGCTCACCGCCCGATTGATTGCATATGTCATTCACAGAAACAACATATTCAAAAACACAAAGACGTCAAGTTACGCTAGGCCTTGCGCAGCAAGAGTTTTTTGCCGATCGGGACAATCAATACGACGAAGGAAGGGGGTGCGGCGGGGCGGCCTCCCCTACGGCAGAAACCTCTCCGTGTGGGCGAGCTTCTCGGGAAGATACGTCTCGATGACGTAGTTCAGGCCGTGCTTGGCCAGGGCCTGTTGCTCGGCACGGACGCCCATGTCGAGAAGGTGGTTCATCGCCTTGACCCACTCCTTGTGATGCTGGAAGAACGGGTCGTTCTTGATCGCGTCGCGCGCGCGCTTCACGTCCACGTCCTTGAGCGGGTGAGTCGGGAGCTTGTAATCGACGATGTCCTGGGGGGTGATGCCCATGAACCGCGCCTGCGGCACGCAGAAGAACTCGTTGAGGTGCGCGGCGTTCCCCGAGCCGACTTTCAGCGTGCGGTAGATGTTGCTGATGCCGTAGGGGTCGCCGTCGACGAAGACGTAGACCGGGATCTTCTTGAAATCGGCGAGGCGCCGGACGAACCGGCGGCACGCCCGCGTCGGCACGCCTCCCATCGATACGAGGACGCAATTCGCGTGCTTGAAGTAGCCGTGCTTCACGAGCCGCTGGAACATGCCGGCCGTCTCGATGGCGAGGATGAATTTCGCGTCGGTCTCGAACTTGAGGTGCTCGACCGAGATGGGGATCGAGTAGGCCCCCGAGCCGAATTTCGTGCAGTCGATGCGCAGGAGCTTCTTCGTCTCGGTGTCGCGGTCGATGATGAAGAGCTTGCCGGCGACCTCCCCCCCCTTCTCCTCCGGGACGAAGCCGAGCTGCTCGCGGTTGATCTGGAACAGCGCCTCGACGTCGTCCATCACGGCGTCGGACTCGGGCTGCTCGAGGAAGCGAGCCGCTTCCCAGTTTTTCGAGACGTAGTACGCCTCTCTCTTCGTGGCGATGTCGTCCTGCTCGACCAGCTCCTTCGACAAGGCCATCATGCGGAGCGTCTGCGCAAAGGTCTTCACCGTCGAGACGGTGAGCGTGCGCTCCTTCTTGCGCCCGCGCATCTCGAAATAGCCCGCCTTCGGATCGTACTTCACGTTGGAGAGGGCGCGGAGCGGGAACTTCATGGTGGGCTTCTGGCCCTTGAGGATCTTACGCTGCACGTCGGCCGCCTGATCCCTGATCTTCTTGACGGTGCTGTCGGCCATCAGATCGTCCGGCTCCTCTCCAGGGTGTCCTTGAGGACGGCGACGAGCTTCGCCTCGTCCTTCGCGTTGAACCCGAGGATCTCGCGCAGGGCGATCCCGATGTGCGGGATGTACTGCTCGATGTAGGACTTCTTCTTCTCCTCCTCGGCGAGACGGCGGCGCCGGCTGAGGAAGGCCCCGAGGCGCCGGCCGCACTCCTGGAGGCCGAGGCGTATCTCCTTGACGATTTCGGGGTACGTCGCCACCGCCTCCTTGCTCTCGGAGGTGAAGGGGACCCAGACGGACGCGATGTGGACGAAGAGGACCATCGCCCCGGCCGGAAGCGCGCCCCGAGCCTGCTGCAGCCCGTACTTCTTCCAGTCGGTCGTGATGACGGAGCGCGTGATGGCGCATGCCGACTGCTGGTACTGGAGCGGCACGCGGTTCGCGAACCGCCACAGGTCGACCGGCTCGTCGCCCGGGAGCTGACCGCCGTACGCGAGCCCCACCTCGACCTGGAACGGGTTGCCGCGGTAGACCGCCGGGGATCGCGTCGCGGCGGCGTAGAACTCCGCCGCGATCGACTTCCGGAGCCCCCCTTCGATCAACTCGGCGCCGATCGGGCTCAGGCAGTTCGTCGGCGGGCTCATGATGCGGATCTTGGGGATCGCCTTGAAGATCCGCTCGACCTCCGCCGGAGTGAGCTTTACGGGCCTGCCTCCCGGGGCCACACCGGCCGCCTGGCAGATCTCGGTGGCGACCTTCGACGAGACGCGCGAGAAATCCGACTGGAGCGCGCCCGCGACGCTGCGCCCGCGCGACTCCTTCATCATGCGCATCAGGATGCCGAGCTCGACGCCGTACGGGTGAGGTTTTATCGCGAGAGGCTCCTTGGGGAGCTCGTTCGCGATCCGCTCGTAGCGGAACTCCTCACCCTTCGGCGATCGATAGACGATTTCCGCGTGCGGGTTGGCCTGGGCGGTCTGCGCGACGTAGTCGTCGAGCGATCGCCTCCCCTTCTTGTAGACGCCCGCGAGCTCCATCGACACGCGCGTGCCGTGGTCCCGATCCCACTCGACGACCCCCTCGGAGATCGTCTGCGGCGCGTTCTTCGCGGTGTTGATCGCGATCTCGTACTGGTGCGCGGGCTTTCCCCTGGCGGTGCGCGAGACGATGCGTACGGGTTTCCCGGTCGTGAGCTGCGCGTACATGCCCGCGGCGGAGATGCCGATTCCCTGCTGTCCGCGGGACTGCTTCAACGCGTGGAACTTCGATCCGTACAACAGCTGGCCGAAGATCCTCGGAATCTGGTTCTTGACGATCCCCGGGCCGTTGTCGGTGACCGTGAGACGGAAGCGCTCCTCCTCGATCTCGTCGATCACGATCTCGAGGTCCGGGAGGATCCCCGCCTCTTCGCAGGCGTCGAGGGAATTGTCCACCGCCTCTTTCGTCGCCGTGAGGAGGGCCTTCGCGGGGTTGTCGAAGCCGAGGAGGTGGCGGTTCTTCGTGAAGAACTCCGACACCGAGATCTCGCGCTGGCGCGAGGCCATCGATTCGGCGTTCTCACGACGCACCGATCTCGCCGGCGCGGCCGGGGCCGGCACGGGCGCCGGCGCGGGGATGGGAGCCTGTTTCGAGGAGACGGCAGCCCCTTCGCCGGCGAAGAGATCGAGCTGCGTGCGCTTCGCGGCGCTCTTCCCCCCGGTCTTCTTCGTCGCGACAGCGGCCTTCCGGCCCGCCTGTTTCTTCGCCATCCGCTCGGCCCGCTCCCTCAACGCGTCAAAGGCGGCGCGGAGTCTAGCATCTACTCCCGCGACTTCTTCACCGCGCCGCGCTTCTTCCGGACCTCGTCGCGATGCTCCATGAGCTGGCGGATCGTCTTCTCGTAGCCCGCATCCCCCGGCCTGTAGTACTTCCGCCCGCTCACGATCGGCGGGAGCAGATCCATGTCGGTAACGCCGTCCTCGAACTCGTGCGCGTGCTGGTAGCCGCCGCCGTAGCCGAGGCTCGACATGAGCCCCGTCGGGGCGTTGCGGATGTTCAGCGGCACGGGCTCCACCTTCCCGGCGCGGATGTCGGCCACCGCCTCGTTCCACGCCCGGTAGACGGCGTCGCTCTTCGGCGCGGTCGCGCAGTAGACGACGGCCTGCGCCAGGGCGAGCGCCCCTTCCGGCAGCCCGAGGAAGTGCATCGACTCCTTCGCCGCCATCGCGACGGCGAGCGCCCGGGGATCGGCGTTTCCGACGTCCTCGCTGGCGAAGCGCACCACGCGCCGCGCGACGTAGAGGGGATCCTCTCCGCCCTCGATCATTCGCGCGAGCCAGTAGACGGCGGCGTCGGGATCGGAGGAGCGCATCGACTTGTGGAGCGCCGAGATGATGTTGAAGTGCTCCTCGCCCGACTTGTCGTAGTAGAGAGCGGTCCTCTGCAGAGCGTCGGCGAGGATCTCGTCGGTGACGTCGCGTCCCGCGTCGGTGGCGGGAGGGGCCGCGGCCGCCGCGAGCTCGAGGGTGTTCAGCGCGAACCGCGCGTCCCCCTGCGATCGCCGGGCGATTTCCGCGAGGACCGTGTCCGCGGCGCGGACCCTCAGGAGACCGAGGCCGCGCTCGTCTCGAAGCGCCCGGTGCAGGATCTCGACGAGCTCCTGCTCGCCGAGAGGCTTGAGGACGTAGACCTTCGATCGCGACAGCAGCGCGGAGTTGATCTCGAACGACGGGTTCTCGGTCGTCGCGCCGATGAGGACGATGTCGCCGCTCTCGACGTAGGGGAGAAAGGCGTCCTGTTGCGCCTTGTTGAACCGGTGGATCTCGTCGACGAAGAGGATCGTGCGCCGGCCCGTCGCGCGGCGCTCCGCCTCGGCGCCGGCCATGACCTCCCGAATCTCCTTGATTCCCGAGAGGACGGCGCTGAACGGAACGAAGACCGCGCGGGTGTGGCGGGCGATGATCGAGGCGAGCGTCGTCTTGCCCGTCCCCGGCGGCCCCCAGAGGATCACGGACCGGAGCTCGTCCGCCTCGATCGCCTTCCGGAGGAGCTTCCCGGGGCCCACGATGTCGCCCTGACCCTGAAGCTCCTCGAGATCCCGGGGTCGCATCCGATCCGCGAGCGGCGCATTCGGAGAGGGCTCGCCGCTCCCCGGCCCCGAGGCTCGCGCGCGCGACGAGGGGCGCCCTGATCGACCGGGCGGAGGCGGCGTGAGCTCGGGGAAGAGGGTGTCGGCCATCGGTGCCGAGAATGCTAGATGGCCTCCATCGAAGGTGTCAACGGGCCCGGGTCTCCCGCCGCCACGCGCGGAAGATGGCTGATTCCAAGAACTTTGATTCGCTTGACACCGCCGGTGGCATTGGTCGAGAATCCTGCCGTCCAACAGCCATCGCGATCGGCGCACGAACCCCGTCTCCTGGATGATCCACGAGGCTCGTCTTGCCGATCCGCGCTGGTGCACCTCCATGGGAAGGGCAGCGCGGCCGCGCTGCCTTTTCTTTTTTCAGGAGGCGCCTCCGACTCTCACCATCCCCGCCGCGAAGAATCCGTCGAGATCGTTCCGGTGCGGAGCCGTGCGGAACGTCCCGTCCGGCGCGAAAAGATCGGGATGCGCGGACAGGGCGGGGGCGAGATCGACGCGCCGGAATCCCGCCCGTCGATCCAGGAAGGCTGCGACGACGTCGGGCCCCTCCTCGGGCTCGAGGCTGCACACCGAGTAGACGAGGCGCCCCCCCGGGCGCAGGAGCGGCGCGAGGACCTCGAGCAGCGCGAGTTGCCGTCGCGCCAGCACGGCGAGGTTCCCCTCCGTGAGGCGGTAGCGAAGCTCGACGTCGCGCCGGAAAACGCCGGTCCCGGAGCACGGCGCGTCGACGAGAATCGCGTCGAACGGCCCCGCGACCGGCGGCGAGACCGAGAAGTCCCCGGCCACGCACCTCACGTTGGCGACCCGCATACGGCGCGCGTTGGCCGCGACGAGATCGAGGCGCGCCGGGTGAGCGTCTCCGGCGACGACGAGGCCGGGACCACCGACCATACGGGCGAGCGCCAGCGTCTTGCCGCCGGGAGCAGCGCACGCATCGAGGACGCGCGCGCCTGCGAGGGGCGCGACGAGATGCGGCACGATTCCGGACGCCTCGTCCTGCACGTAAATCCACCCCCGCCGGAAGGCCACCGTCTTGTGCGGCACGCCCCCGGTGACGCGGAGAAACGAGGGGAGGCGCGTCGAGGGCACCGTCTCGACCCCTTCGGCCGCGAGGGCTCGCGCCGCCTCCTCGAGGGTGGCCCTCGCGAGATCGACGCGCCCGCCCATCGGCGCCGGCCGGTTGTTCGCGGCGAGGAGCGCGTCGCACTCGGCGGCCCCGAGTCGGTCGAGGTACCGGCGAACGAGCCATTCGGGATGCGATCGCCGGATCGAGAGCGCGCGGACTGCCGCGCCGTGATCCGAGTCGGCCTCGTCGTTCCGCACCGGTGGGAGCGGCAGCGACTCTTTCTCGCGGCACAGGCGCCTCAGCACCGCGTTGAGAAAGCGCGCCGCCCCCTCGCGCTGCGGCGCCGTCGCGGCGCCGCCGCCCCGGAGCTTTCGTGTCGCCTCGACCGCCTCGTGCACCGCGGCCCGCTCGGGGATTCGATCGAGCCGGAGGATCTGATGGGTCGCGATGCGGAAGAGGATCGCGACCTCGGGATCGATCTCGGCGAGCGGCCGCTCGGCGAACCTTGCGAGGAGGTACTCGTCGTGAAGTCGGTGCCTCAGAGTGCCGTAGACCAGCTCGGTCGCGAGCGCGACCTCGCGGTCCGGGATCGCGCGACCGACGTGCTGGAGGAGGATGGACGCGAACGCCCCCTGTCGCTCGACGCGCCTCAGGATGTCGAAGGCGAGCGCGCGGCCGCGCTGTCCTGGGCGTGGGATCGCGCTCTGCCCCATCACGCCCCTCGGTCAGACGAGCCGGTCGCCGGACGTGAAATATCTCCCCGCAGCCGCCATGGCCGCCGTGATCCTCTTGCGTCCCTCCGGCTGCACTTCGACGAGATCGAGCGCCGATCCGCCGCCGCAGGCCACGCGGACGCCGTCGGCCCCGGCGTGGATCACCGATCCCGGGACCACGCCCCCCCGGGGGGGCACCGCGGGATCGCCGGCATCCCCGGAAACGGCCCGCGCACGGAGGATGCGCATCTCCTTCTCCCTGGCGCGCGTGAAAGCGACGGGCCACGGATTGAACGCGCGCACGCGGCGTTCGACGACCGGCGCCGGTTGCGTCCAGTCGACGCGCGCGTCCGCTCTGGCCAGGACGGGTGCGAACGTGGCGAGCGCTTCGTTCTGCGGGAGGAGGGCGAGCGTCCCCGCGGCGAGGGCGTCGAGCGTCTCGACGAGGAGCGCCCCGCCGATCTCCGCGAGACGAACCCCCAGCTCGCCCGCGGTCTCGGCCGGCTGGATCGGCGTCGACCGCTGGAGGAGGATGTCCCCCGCGTCGAGCCTCTCGACCATCTTCATCGTGGTGACTCCCGTCGCGGTCTCACCGGAGGCGATGGCCCACGCGATCGGCGAAGCGCCGCGGTACTTCGGAAGCAGCGAAGCGTGGACGTTCACGCCGCCGAGGCGCGCCGCCGCGAGGACCGCGGGGGGCAGGATGCGGCCGAACGCCACGACGACGAGGACGTCGGGCTGCAGGCGCCGGAGTTCGCCGACGAACTCCTCACCCCGGATTTTCTCCGGCTGGAGGACTGCAATCGAATGCTCGAGCGCGACCCGTTTCACCTCGGGAATGCGCACGGACAAACCCCGGCCCGCCGGCCGATCCGGCTGCGAGACGACTCCCACGATCTGGTGCCGGGATCCGAGGAGCCTGCGGAGCGAGGCGGCGGCGAAGGAGGGAGTCCCCATGAAGAGGACTCTCAAGGATAGACCTCCTCCCAATCGCCGGCGTCCACGGACTTGCGGATGCGCTTCGTGATGAGGCTGCGCTTGATCCCCCCGAGCCGGTGGATGTAGAGCCTGCCGTCGAGGTGATCGGTCTCGTGGCATATCGCGCGCGCGAGAAAGCCCTCTCCCTCCATCGTGAACTCGCGACCCTCGAGGTCGAGGGCGCGGAAGGCGGCTTTCATCGGACGCTGCACGAACTCTGTGAATCCCGGAATGCTGAGGCATCCCTCCTCGTCCACCTGAGTTCCCGAGGAGGAGATGACTTCGGGATTGATCATCACGATGCGCGCGTCCGGGTCCTCACCGACGCTGGTGTCGATGACGGCGATCCTCAGGCCGACCCCCACCTGGTTCGCGGCCAGCCCGACGCCCGGGGCGGCGTACATGGTCTCGAACATGTCGCGCACCAGATCACGGATCTCGTCCGTGATGTGCGCGACGCGCGCCGTCGGCGCCTGAAGCACGGGGTCTCCGAACTTGACGATGCGGCGGACCGGCATGCGGTGGGGGGGCTCAGCCCCGGCTCGTGGGCTTCGGCGGCCTCGCCGCCTGGATCATCGCCTCGACCGTCGAGGCGACGCGCTTCTCGTAGAACTCACGGATGACCGCCGTGACGCGGGGGTGGGTTCTCTCGAGCTCCACGAGATCCTCCCTGTTCAGCTCGAGCACCTCGGTATCCTCGAGGCTCGTGATCGTCGCGGTCCGTGGCCTTCCCGTCAGCAACGAGACCTCGCCGAAGAAATCCCCCTCCTTCAGCTCCGCGAGATCGACTGCCTTCCCCTTCGGCCCGCGCGTCGTCACGCGAACGCGCCCCTGGCTGAGGACGAAGAGCGAGTCGCCGGGTTCTCCCTCGGTCACGAGGACGGTGCCGGCCGCGAAGTCGCGGTGGCGCAGCCGCCCGATCATCCCCTTCATCTCGTCAGGGGTCAGGTCCGAGAAGAGCGGCGTCGCGAGGAGGTTGGCCGGGCCCGGTGGCGACGGCCCTTCGTCCATGGGCGCGACGGGAATGGACGGCTGGTCGTCGATCGCCTCCATGTCCAGCGACAGCTCATCCCGCCCGTCGTCCTCGCCGGCGCGGGAGGAGAGGTCCAGGAGCGGAGAGGCGACGGCCGCCGAGGCGGAGGAGCCAAGCACCGAGAGCTTGGTCAGACGCGCTTCGACCGAGGCGTTGCCCGGATCGAGCTTCTGCATCTTCTTCAGGATTGCGATGGCCTTGATGAGGAAGCCTTCCTCCTGGTATCCGTCGGCGGCGGCCGAGTAGTCGGCGAGGGAGTCTTTCTCACGACCCGCGAGGCACAGGACGTCGGCAACCTTGTGCCTCAGAACGTAGTTCTTGGGCTGGGCCGAGATCTGCGCCCGGTAGGCGGCTATCGCCTTCGGATACTCCTTCCGGGCGACGTAGGCGGAGGGATCGAGAGGGGCCTCCTTCTCGCCCTTGTCCTTGCTCCAGAAAGCCATGAACCCGCTCCTTCGGTCGCGCTCGAGGGATTGGCCCGGCCTCGGCAGGATGGAAGACGGAGACGGAACGTACCACGGGATCCTGACCCTTTCAACAGACGCGAAACGTGTGGACGAATCGGGATCGTCGGCGTACTATCGGGCGCCTGACGCGGCCGCCGTCCCCGGGAATAGACAGGAGCGCAGCCCGGTAGACGGAACGGGTGACAGGCACGGCGTAACACGGCCCTGCAACTTCATGGAAACAAGTAAGTAATTCTGACGAGCTATGTGGCACACCTCTCGCTACGATGCCAGTTGTCCGGCGTCGTGAACGCCGGGGGATGAGAGGTCGGTCACCATGAGAACTCAGCGAGCGGTTCTCGCAGGCACTGCGGTTCTCCCCTTGTTCTTCCTTGCGGCGCTTCCGGCTCATGCGCAACAGCACGACGACGTTGGGGCGACCGCCGCCGCGACGGTCGATGCCTCGAGCACGGCCCCCGGCGACGATCAGCCGGCGGTCGCTCCCGCCCGCGGCGCCACCTACGCGCGGCTGCGCGAATTCGAGGGCGGGATATCCCTCAAGCGGGAGGACGAGAACGCGAGCCAGGACGTCCATCTCGAGGTCAACTCGCCGCTGATGCCGGGCGATCAGGTCTGGACCGGCGAGGACGGCCGCCTCGAAATCCAGCTCGCGGATGGCTCCCTCCTTCGACTCGATCGCAACTCCAGGCTCTCGCTCCTCAATCTCGCCGATCGGGAGGCCAGCTTCGATGACACCACGCTCATCCGCCTGATGAACGGCAGCCTCTACGTTCGCGCGGACAACTTCGACGCGCACAGTCGCCGGTTCCAGATCGACACCCCGGCCGGATCCGTCTTCCTCCTCTCCGGCGGCTCGTTCCGCCTCGACGTCGGCGTCGACGGCGTGTCCACGGTCGCCTCGTACCGCGGCGTCGCCGAAATCCTCGCGGACGACGTCTCGGTCATGGCGCACAGCGGCGAGCGCGCGACCGCGGAGCCAGGACGCCGCCCCTCCGACGCGCGAGCGTTCAACACTCTTCATCGCGATCCGTTCGACGAGTGGGTCGAGAGCCGGGACGACAGCTACGCCTCCGCCGACAGCCGCCGCGGTCCGAGGCCCGAGGTTCCGGATCAGGTCGCTCCGTACGCCGGTGAGCTCAACCGCTACGGCACTTGGCGCGACGATTCCAACTACGGCTGGGTGTGGCAGCCCGCCGGCGTCGCCCCCGACTGGCGGCCCTACTACTACGGTTCCTGGTACAACGCACCGATCGGCGCGACGTGGGTCTCATCCGAACCCTGGGGCTGGGCGCCGTACCATTACGGTCGCTGGCAGTGGGCCCTCGGACTCGGCTGGTTCTGGGCGCCGGGAATCGTCTACTCGGGTGCGTACGTCTCGTGGTCCGTGGGCCCGAGCTACTACGGCTGGTGTCCGCTCGGCTACTACAACTCACCTGTCGTGATCGCCGGAGGCGGCTTCGGGTTCGTCTACGTCCCGCACACGTACCTGTACTCGAACGGCGTCCACCATCACACGTACGGTTACTCCGACGTCGCGCGGTACCGCCTGGAGCAGAACGCCGTGCCGATGAGGGGAAATCCTTCCTGGAGGGCCGGCGCGCGCCCCGAGTTGACGGGCGCGACCTCCTACCGCCGTGCGGTCGTGGATGCCCGCCTCGGCCCTGCGCGCCAGCCGCTGGGCGCGGGGTCGAGCACGGCAGCTCCATTCAGCGTCCGCGAGAAGGAGACCTACCGCCGCGCGACGCTCGAGCACCAGGCCTCGATGAGGCGATCGAGCGACTCGACTCCGAGGGCGGCGGGACCGCGCGGCCTCGACTCGCGACCCGTCGACTTCAAGTGGAGATCCGCCCGTTACTCGCAGTCGCCAGGAGTCGCTCGGCAGATGCGACCGTCCGCCGTCGCGCCGGATGAGCCGGCGTCGCCGGCGACCGGTCGGCCGATGCACCCGCCGCTGAGGATGCTGCCGGAATCGGGGCGTCGATCCACCGCCATCAACCCATGGACGCCCGGCGAGAAGCAGATCAACGACTCCACGGCGGATAACCCGAATGCGGCCCGACAGGATGGCAATAGAGGACAGAGCTCAATCGCTCGGCCGCCTCAGGCGGATCCACGAGCCACCTCCCGCCCCACCGATTCCGGTCCTGCCCCGCATCCCCGGGCCGACGTGGGCCGCTACGCTTCGGGCGGACAGTTCGTGATGCCGGACCGCCCGGCACAGCCTGGCTCGCAGAGACGGGAATTCGCCCAGCGCCCGAACCACCCGACCACAGGCGGCGCGCCGGGCGGCGGATACTCGCCGAGACCGAGCCGGCCGACGGGCGCCGGCTCTCCCGGAGTGAGAAGCTCCCAGACTCCCTCGCACCCGACCCCCCGGCCGCAGGCGGCCGAGAGGGGAAAGGGCGGCGGACACAGGAAGTAACCCTGAAGCCCCACGCGACGGCCGCGACACTCCTCGCCCTCGCGCTGCTCACGCAGCCCCTCGCCGGGGGCGCCGCTTCTTCGAAGAAAGCGGCGCCCCCTCCTCATCCGACGGACAGGCCCACGTTGACACTTCAGGTGAACCCGCGGAATGGTTTCCTGCCGCTGACGGTGACGCTCTACGGCCGGCTCGAGGGGGTCGAGAAGGCGGACACGCGGTTCTGCCACGCCGGAGTGGAATGGACCGGCGAGACCGGGGCCGGCCAGGTGATGCGCTCCACGGAAGACACGAAGTGTCTCCACGCGCCGACGGATACGGTGATCGAGCACGCCTACCAGAAGACGATTCAGCTTTCGAACGAGGGGATCTACCGGTACCAGTTGATCCTTCACCTCAACAACGGCGAAAAGATCCGATCCAACTCCGTCGACGTGCGAGCGATCTCCAACAACTGACGCCAGACCGTCAGCGCGATCCCATCGCCGAGAGCGCACGGCCGGCCTCGTAGCGCACGAGTTGCGATGCATCGTCCTTCGCCAGGCGCTCGAGGAAAGCCCGCTCGTCCGCGCCCCCGAGAGCCGCGACGACCTTCACCGCCTCGGCCCGGAAAAGATCCCCCCCGTCGCCGATCACCTTGGCCTTGAGCCGGTTGACGATATCGGCCTGATCCTCGAGCCGCCCGCCCGACGCCCGGAGATCCTCCGCAACCTGGCCGAGGATTTGAAGCGCGTCGAGCCGCACGGGCTCCCGCGGGCTCTCGGAGAGACGCAGGAGAAGCTCCGTCTGGGCCGGGCCGGCAAGCCGGCGTTCGATCGTCTGCTCGAGCCCGGCCTGCTGGATGTGCGGGTTCGGGGAATCCAAGAACCCGAGGATGGCCGCCTCTTCGGCCGGAGGATCGGCGAGGCCCGAGGCGCGGACGAACTCGCGAATCGCCTCGACGTACGCGCCGCCCCCCTCCTCCGGCAGCACGAACCTCCCCTGCGCCCCGAACGACGACGCGAAGAGATCGTCCGCCTTCATCCAGTCTTCGAGCCTCCCGTCCGGCCGGTCGGTCTCGTAGCGCTTCAGGAAAAAGACGCCGCGCTCGCCCGCGTGGAACTCGATGCGGTCCTCGTACGACTTGCGGAGAAAGTTCTCGAGCTTGTAGATGACACGGAGACCGGGCTGCGCGTAGGACCCCTTGAGAACCTCGACGACGCTCACCGAGACGAAGCGCTTGTCCGAGCTCTTGACCTGGCCGAAGAACACCCATGGGGATCGGCCGACGCGTTGGAAGAGGGTGAGGGGCCGGACGTCGGCCTCCGCCGGAGCGCCGGCCCACGCGGCGATGACGGCAAGCGCCGCGCACAGAAAGACGCGGAGAGCCGGAGCCTCGGCACGGGTCATGCGGGCCATTCTACGCGGACCTGATAGAATCCGCCTCCACCATGACACCCCGCCCGTCACGCGTCGCCGTCGTCGGCGGTCCCGACGAGTTGCTCGCGATAGCGAGGGCACTCGCCCCCTGGCGCTTCGCGCGGACGACGCTCGTAGGACGGAGCCCGGGGGAGGGGGACTCCATCGCGCGCGAGGCCGGTCCGGGAGCCGCCGGCGGGAGAGACCTCGGGGCGATCGCGGGAGCGGACGTCGTCGTCCTCGGCTCGACGGCGTCGTCGGGACCGGACCTTCGTGAATCGGGAGCCTGCCTCGCGCGGTACGCCGCCGAAGCCATCGTGATCTGCGCGGCGGAGGATTCTTTGCGGTGCGCGCGCGCCGTGATCGAGTCCTCGCGCCTCTCCTCCCGGCGGGTCCTCGCGATCGGCGGCGCGGCCTCGGCCCGTCACCGCGCCGGGGAGCTCGCGGCACGGCACGGCGTCGACGCGGCGCAGGTATCGCTCCTCGTCGCGGGAGGCGACGCCCCCGACCTCGTCGAGCTGAAGCGCTACACGGCCATCGCCGGGATTCCCGCCCGAATCCTCGACGGAGACCCGGCGACCGAGGAGGTGGGCGCCCCCCGTGACGGATCGCGAGGCCCCGAGAGATCCCCGACCTCCCTCTCCGGCCGGGCGTGGGCCGCCTCGCTCCTCGCCGGCGCGGTGATCACGGACACGCGCCGGGTCGTCTGCTGTGGCGTCTTCGCGGAGGGCTCCCTCGGCATGGCGCCTCTCTTCGGAACGCTTCCGGCGATCGTGGGAAGGAACGGGTGCGAGGAGATTTTCCCCGCGGCGCTGACGCTCGAGGAGAGATCCTTCGTGCAGCGCGCCGCGGGCGGCTAGTCGAGCCCCGGGGCGGGCGGCGGGAACGTCGCGTAGAACGTCGAGCCCTTGCCAGGCGCTGAGTTCACGAAGAGCGTCCCGCGCATCGAGCGAATCGTCTCGAGGCACTCGGGAAGGGTGAGGGGGGCCTCCTCGCGCCGCGCACGCGACGTGTCCGTGAGAATCACGTCGCGCGCGTCCGGCGGCATCCCCGGGCCCTGGTCCTTCACGCTCAGCATCACCGCGGCGCGGTTGTGCTTGAGGCAGACGCGGATGCGGCCGCCGTCGACCGTCACGGCCGCCGCCTCGGCGAGGATCGTCTCGATCACGTGCCTCAGACACTCGCGGTCGGCGTGGACTTCCGGGCTCGTGCGGTCGATCTGGCGGACGATGCGGACGTCGCGTCCCTGGAGGCGGCGCTCGAGATGCTTGAGACAGACGCTGAGGAGATCGTGGATGAGGATCGGGCCCGCGTCGACCACGCTGTCCCTCAGGGTTTGACGACGATCTTGCCGAAGTGCTTCCGCCCCTCCATCCGGCGGTGGGCGTCGGCGATCTTCTCCAGCGGAAGCACGCTGTCCACGACGGGTCTCAGCGCCTTCTTCTCGACGAGGCGCATGATCTCGAGCAGCTCCGACTTGCTCCCCATCGTCGAGCCGAGGATGGAGAGGTTGCGGTAGAAGATGTAGCGGATGTCGGTCGCGACCTCGAACCCGCTCGTGACACCGCAGGTCACCACGCGCCCCCCCTGCTTGAGGAGCTTCAGGTCCTTGTGCCAGACGTCCGCGCCGATGCTGTCGATGATGATGTCGACGCCGCGCTTCCCGGTGATCTTGCGGGCTTCCTCGTAGAAATCGTACTTCTTGTAGTTGATCCCGTCGTCGGCGCCCATCTCCTTCGCGCGCTTCAGCTTGGCGTCGGAGCCGGCGGTGGCGATCACGCGGGCGCCGTGGAGCTTCGCGATCTGGATCGCCGCGACGCCGACGCCGCTCCCCGCGGCGTGGACGAGAACGTCGTCGCCGGGGCGGACCTGCGCGCGCGCGACGAGCATGTGCCACGCCGTCAGGAAGGTGAGGGGGACCGCCGCCGCCTCGTCGAAGGAGAGCCCCTCGCGCAACGGGATGACGTTGATGGACGGGACCGTGATCAGATCGGCGCACCCGCCGTTGCGCGTCTCGCCGATGATCCCGTAGGAACGGCACAGATTGTCGGTCCCCGCCAGACACTGCGCGCAGCGCCCGCACGACAGCCCGGGCTGCACGACCACGCGATCGCCCGCGCGGATCCCCTTCACCGCGATCCCGGCCTTCTTCACGACGCCGGCGATGTCGCTCCCGGGGATGAGCGGCAGCGGGAACTTCTGGCCGGGGATGCCGCGGCGCGCCCACAGATCGAGATGGTTCAGAGCGCACGCCTTCACTTCGATGAGAACTTCGTCCTCGCCGGGGGAGGGATCCTCGACCTTCTCGACCTTCAGCTTCTCCGGCCCGCCGTGCTCACGGATGACGACCGCCTTCATGGACGCTCTCTCCCCCTACCGGTTCTTCCAGATCGGCTTGCGCCTCTCGATGAACGCGAGGACCCCCTCTGTCGCGTCGTCGAGCTTCATGAGCTCGTCAAGATACACCCTCTCGAGGCGCGCGAGATCGGATCGGAAGTCGCCGGGCATCGACAGGCGCAGCGCCCGCGCCGTCACCTTCAGGACGCTGCGGCTCTTTCCCTGGAGGTCCGTGAGGAGGGCGGCGAGCGCCGGCTCGAGCTCCTCCGGAGGGACGACGCGACTCACCAGCCCCATCGCCAGGGCCTCGAACGCGGAGAGCCTGCGCCCCGTGAGGATGATGTCGGCCGCGCGGTGCCGGCCGACGCGCTGCGGGAGCACCGCCGTCGCGATCGGCGGGAAGCACCCGACGTTGATCTCCGGCTGGCCGAAGACGGCCCGTTCGCTCGCGACGATGAGGTCGCAGCAGAGGACCAGCTCGAACCCGCCGCCGAGGGCCGCCCCGTTCACCGCGGCGATCGAGACCGCCTCCATGCTCGACAGGTACAGGGCCACTCTGTGGAAGGCCTCGAGCATCTCGCGGACCTTCTCGGGCGTGTGGTCGACCACGTCCGCCCCTGCGCAGAAAGCCTTCTCTGAAGCCGAGCGGAGGACGACGATCGATGCGCCCGACGCGCCGACCGCCTCCTCGAGCGCGTCGCCGAGCCTCAGGAAGGCGTCGATGTCCAGGACGCCCAGGGGCGGGCGGTGGATCGTGAGAAAGGCGGTCCCCGTCGCCTCGTCGAGCTCGGCGAGAATCGGGGACGCCGATCCGCCCGCGCCGCTCACGCCGCTACTTGCCCGCGAACTTCGGCTGCCTCTTGCCGACGTAGGCGGCCAGACCTTCCTTCGCGTCCTCGCTCTGGAAGAGGAGCTGCTGCAGCTCGCGCTCGATCGCGAGCCCCTCCGAGAAGGGAACCTCGCACCCCGACTGCACCGACCGCTTGATGTGCCCCACGGCCTTCGACGCCTTGTTCGGCGGCACGAACTGCTCGGCGTAGTTGAGGACGTCCGCCCAGAAGGTGGGCTTGTCGAAGATCTGATTGACCAGGCCGAGCTCCTCCGCCTCCTCGAACGAGAAGGTGCGCCCCGTCACCATCAACTCGATCGCCTTCGACTTGCCGACGGCGCGGCCGAGTCGCTGCGTGCCGCCCGTGCCCGGGAGCACGCCGAGCGTCACTTCCGGGAGGCCGATTTTTCCGCCGTCCTTGCACGCGACGCGGATGTCGGCCGCCATCGCGATCTCGAGGCCGCCGCCGACCGTGTGGCCGTTGAGCGCGGCGATGACGAGCTTGGGGGTCTGCTCCAGCCGGTTCAGCGTCTCGTTCGCGTGGAGGCAGAAGAAGTACTTGAACCTCGGCGTGACCTCGGAGAGCATCTTGATGTTCGCGCCGGCCGAGAAGAACTTTTCCCCCTCGCCGCGCAGCACGATCACGTGGACGGCGTCGTCGAAGCGCGCCTTCAGGATCGCCTCGTCGAGCTGCCGCATCATCTCGTGCGTGTAGGTGTTCGCCGGCGGATCGGACATCTCGAGAATCGCGATCCCCTTCCGCTCGATCCGGTAGTTGATGAGGGTCTTCGTCGCCGTCGCCTGCTCTGCCATGGAATTCTCCGTCGGCCCGCCGCCTCCCGGGCCGTCCTCAGAAACGATGGATGATGTCGTCGCGCCCTTCAGCTCAGATCGACCCACACGCTCTTGACCTGCGTGTAGAGATCCAGCGCCGCCTCCCCCAGCTCGCGGCCGAACCCCGACATCTTGTACCCGCCGAAGGGGGATGCGACGTCCAGGGGGCCGAAGGTGTTGATCCAGACCGTGCCGGCGCGAAGGCTCCGCGCGACGCGGTGCGCCTTCTTCACGTCCTTCGTCCAGACGCCGGCCGCGAGGCCGTACGCCGTGTCGTTGCCTATCCGCACCGCCTCGTCGGGGTCCTTGAACGGGATGACCGCGACGACGGGGCCGAAGATCTCCTCCCGCGCGATCGTCATGTCGTTCCGGACGCCGTCGAATATCGTCGCCTCGACGTAGAAGCCGTTCCCGTCGCCGACCTTCGGGCGGCTCCCGCCGGCGACGAGCTTCGCCCCCTCCTCGCGGCCGATGCCGATGTATCTCAGGTTTCTGCTCATCTGCTCCTCGCTGACGAGCGGGCCGAAGCGGCACTTCGGATCGAGCGGGTCGCCGGGGACCGTCTTCTTCGCGCGCTCGACGAGCCGCTCCATGAAGGCGCCGTGGATCGACTCCTCGACCAGCACGCGCGACCCCGCGGTGCAGCACTGCCCGCCGTTGTAGAAGATGCCCCCCGTCGCCCCGCGCACCGCGGCGTCCATGTCGGCGTCGGCGAAGACGATGTTCGGGGACTTCCCGCCGAGCTCCAGGCTCACCCGCTTGAGGTTTCCCGCCGAGGCCCTGAGGATCTCCTGGCCGACGGGGGTCGATCCGGTGAAGGCGATCTTGTCCACGCCGGGATGCGCGACGATCGCGCCGCCGGCCGTGGGGCCGAACCCCGGGACGACGTTCAGCACCCCTTCGGGGAGCCCGGCCTCGGCGAAGATCTCGCCGAGGAGGAGCGCCGTCATCGGCGTCTGCTCCGCGGGCTTCAGCACGACGGTGTTCCCCGCGCACAGCGCCGGCGCGAGCTTCCACGCCGCCATCAGGAGCGGGAAGTTCCACGGGATGATCGCCCCCACGACGCCGACCGGCTCGCGGAGCGTGTAGTTGAAGAAGGGGCCGGAGACGGGGATCGTCTCCCCCTGAATTTTCGTCGCCCATCCGGCGTAGTACTGGAAGGCGTCGGCCGCCATCGGGATGTCGATCTTGAGGTTGTCGGTGTACGGCTTTCCCGAGTCGAGCGTCTCGAGCTCGGCGATTTCCTCGCGGCGTTTCAGGAGGATCTCCGACGCGCGCCAGAGAATCTTCCCGCGCTCGGCGGCGGACATCTTGGGCCATGGCCCCGTCTCGAAGGCGGCTCTCGCCGCATTCACCGCAGCGTCGACGTCGCTCGCGTCGGCCTCCGCGACCTTCGTGAGCACGGAGCCGGTCGCGGGGTTCACCGTCTCGAAAGTCTTTCCGCTGTGCGAGGGGACGTACCGGCCGCCGATGAAGAGCTGGCCGGGTTTCACCTGGACTCTGGTCGGTGCGAGCATGGTCTCCCCTTTGCTGAGTCGTTTCGGGGTGCCGTAACCCTAGTTCCACGTTGAGGTTGGAGGGCATACTAGGGGATCGGAGCGCAGGGTGTCAACCGCGAGGGGCGGTATGGCCGCCGCCAAGCCCGACCGTGGGTCCAATCCAGGTGATCAGGTGGCCGATCGCGGGATGAAGGAACACGCACGCGGATGTTCGAGCGAAAACCGGTCGCCGAGCCATTCCCAAGCGCCGTGCTCATGATGGCGAGCACGTGGGGAGTCCTGTGGTTCGCCATGATTCTGACGTTCGCCGGGTATCGGTCCTTCAAGGAAGCCACCCGAGTGCCGACCGCTGGAGAGCTCGCTTGCGCGACGGATCCAGGCTGCATCGACCTTGGACAAGTGCACTCACAGTCGGTTATCGAAGAGGGTGCCTTGGATGTCTTTGTCTTCGGCACGCCGGTGATGACCGTCGTCGCAGCGATCTCCGCTCGTCGCTCGCGACGGCGAGGGATCGCGTGGCGCAGGCTCCTCGTGCCGTGGGGGACGATGGCCACGATGGGGTGCCTTCAGTGGGGGTGGAGTCTCGTTTCCGTCCTCAGAACATTTCCCTGAACTGCAGTGACGGCCCAACCAGGAACTGGAAAGGGGGTTACCACTCCGCCAAATGAGGTAATATCTCGCCCCTGTTACCCCATTCTTCGTGAGCCTTGTCAGAATTGCGAAAGTAGACAATGACCGCGACGCGAGCCCTCACTTTCGTCCGGAAGCACGGCGTCGTGCTGATGTCGGCGCGCGGGCCGGTCCCGAGCCTCGTCGAAGCGGTGGCCGGCGAGCCGATCAAGGGAAGCTGGTGGTCACATCCCGACGCTCATCGCATCTACGGCATCGTCGAGAGCGTCTGCGACTCGAAGGACGTGATGCTCTGCCGCCTCGTCTCGGGAAAAGTCACTCTCGTGCACCGGCGTGTGTGGCCGGCGCTCGTCCGCCTCGCAGAGCGGTGGCCGAAGAGCGCGCTGGCCGCCGAGCGGCAGGAGCACACCGAGCGCGGGAGCCATCGCGTCGTCAGCACGCCCTATCCGAAATGGGTCCCCGAGAAGGTCGCCGCCGAAGCGAAGCGCATGAGCGAACCGGAGGCCATCAAGCTGATCGGCGAAGCATGCCTCCCCCCTGCCCGCCGCTGAATCGAGCGATTCCCGACGTCGTGCGAAATCCCGGCGGGCGCTCGTGAGCGATCAGCGCCTCCCCGCAGGTATCCCCGGCAACTGGCGGCCTGCCCCGATAGCCTCTCCGCACGCGGTGCAACGGCAACGTCAGTGAAGGGGCGGCTTCGGCCCGAGGACGGCGCCGCCGGCGGAGGGACCGAGCCATGCCCCGGAATCCGTCGGTGCCAGCGACGGTGTCGGAATGCTGTGCCCCCAGCCGGGCTTCCTCAGGTGAACCAGCCGGAGCAACTTCATCATGGCATCGTGAATCTCCTCGGGCGTCTGGCTCGCCTCTCCGGAAGCCGCCGACATGATCGCCGCGGCCACGATGTTGGCCACGTCACAGTCGTCGGGGTCTCGAGGAAGAAATCTCTGTTGAGCCGCTCCTGAAACCTGGAGCCATGACCTCATCTCGGCCGTGACGCTCTCGTCGTGATCGGTCCAGTTCTCGATCTCCCTGAGGGCGTGGTTTCCAAGGCTCAACAGCCTGGCGCCGGAGATCGTCTCCGCCACGATTCTTGCCGAGTGCTTTGCCTTCCCGAGGTTGAAACCCTCTGGCAGACGATCCTTACCGAACCGGCGAAGCGCCTCTTCCTGCAGGCGCTCCGCCCAGATCCCCGCGCCGCGGAAACTCAGCAGGTTGACCGTGGCAGCGGCGAGCAATCCCCGGAGCAGCTCGGTGGGATACCTGCTGTGCTCAATCTCCTCCCCCCGCGGTGCGTCCCCCTCGTCCCGGAGAGCGTCGACGAAACCGATGATCCCGAGCGCAGCCGCCGGCCCCATGCCGAGGATCCCGAGGACGTCCGCCGCCGCCTCCTCGGTCCTGCGGGCCCAGTACGGCGCGCAATCACCCAACTGATCGCGGCCGAGTGCGACACGCATGGCTTCGCTGAGCTCCCATCGGAGGTCCGCGTGGGAGTCAAGCACGACGTGCCCGACCACCTCGTGGGTCAGCATTCCCCACGCGAGAATGGCCGGACGTGAGAAGGACATCGGAAGACCGACGACCGCGCCGCTCAGCCCGAAAGCGCTCGTATCCTCCAGCGTCCAAACGTAAGGTTTTTCCGGATCACCCCCCGTTCGCGTCCACACGACCAGCGGCGCCGAGAAGCCGCCGTCGGGGTGCTCGATGCCGAGTCGAGCTTCCCCGGCGAGGAACCCTTCATGGAGGTCCTGCGCCGCCTCAAGAAACGCGGACCTCGCGACCGCCGTGCTTTGACTGCTATCCGCAGAAAGACAGATGGCGCGCGCGATGTCCTCGAAGAGGCGTTGGGCGTTGGGCCGGGGAGGCCTGGCATCGACCATGTCTCGAAGATCTCGTTGAGCCGTGTCCTTCAGGAGCCGCAGAAACGGATCCGCCACCGTCCGGCGCGCGTCCGGCGTCAGACTCTCACGTGCCCGGCTCAGCAACTCCTTGAGCGTAGTTAGCTCTTTGTCGAACTTCTCAGGCGGTGGGTCTTCGGGGGCGAAAATCGTCGACAACGCCGATTCAAGCCGATCGAACCCGCCTGCGGAGATGGACGACGCGGTAATCTCCACCTTCTTTCCCTCATGGATAGCCGCTCTGAGCTCGCGAACGCGTTCGTCGAATCCCTTGAGATTGAGCATGCATCCTCCGATCCCTGGCGTTCGGACACTTCCCTGGCGCGGCGACCCGGGCCCGGGCCCGGGAACCGCGCACCGTTACGGTTTCGGCGGCGGCGGGTCGATGCCCCCGCCACTGGGGCCACCCTTCTCCCGGATTGAAGAGAGGGTGATCTTCGAGATCCGCGAGACCTCGTCCCGGCCGTCCAACCTCTTGCCGTCGATGTCGATACTGACATCCTGATTGAACGTGAACTCGTGTCTGACCTGGACGCGCCCCCTGCCGGTCAGGTGCTCGGTGACCTGAAGGTCGTACCCCTTGCGATCGTGCCAGTAGGTGATGGCGGCGAAGGGTTTGAACTTGGGGTAGAGGGTGACCATCAGGGATTCAGGGAGGGTGTTTCCGTGAACGAGATCCTCGCTTTTCACCGGGTCGTTGCGGCCGTCGTTCACCGGGACGATGTTGATCCATTTGAATCCGCCAACGCGGATCAGGACCGGGCTCTCGTCCGCTCGCTGAAATCTGATCGAGCCGAAGAAGTTGTGGTACGGCCCCCCGTTGCCCTTATGGGGTGGATCGTCAGGCCAGAAGGAAGGACGCGTGGACGCGCCCAGCTGGATGAGGATCCCGTTCCAGAAATCCCTGTCGAGTCTGCAGGCGGGTGTCTTCCGGAAAGTGAAACAGTTGTTGATCGGCGCCCACGCGACGATGTCGGCATCCTCGATCACGAGCTTCATGCGATCCATGGTCGCTCTCCCCTGCCGCTCCGGCGGCAATCCCCTTCAATGCCAGTCACCGGCCGCCACGAAGGCGGCCCAGTAGAACGGATGGGACGTGTGGTTCTGCTTGCGGTAGAGCCGCAGCGTCTCGAGGCTCGCACGGCGGACCGAGCGGACCGTGTCGAGACGCCGGACGAAGCGGGCCTCGTAGAGCGCCTCCATCCACCGGCGCGCCGCCTCGTCGTCGATCGGCCAGAGGCTCATGATCAGCGTCCGCGCCCCCGCGACCTCGAAGGCCCGCCGGAGGCCGAAGACTCCCTCCCCCGCCTCGGCCCGCCCCGACCCCGTGTCGCAGGCGGAAAGCACGGCCCACTCGACCCCCGAGAGATCCGATCCGGCGATCTCCTCGGCCGTGAGGATCCCGTCGTCCTCGTCCGGGCTCGCGGCGTCGCGATGATTCGCTCCGGCGAGGGCGAGCCCGGACAGAAGCAGAGGATTGTCGCCTCCCCGCGCCGCGTCGGGCGACGGCGAGCACGGCCCCTCGAGGAAGAAACCGTGCGTCGCCAGGTGCAGGATCCGGCGCCCCGGAGCCAGCTTCTTGACGGCCGACTCGGTCGCCCCCGCGCCGCCGAGGAGGATCGTCCGCCCCTCCGACCGCGAGGAGTAGATGGCCGCCACGGCCTCGGCTTCGCGAGCCGACTCGGGGAGCGACTCGAAGACGATCGAGCTCAGGTCCGAGCACTTCACAGGCCGGGTCCGACGACGATGATGTCCGTCGGGTTCGGGGGAGGGATCCCCTCCCGCCGCCTGCGGGGAGACCGACGCCCTCACGATCGCGGCACCTTTTCCCAACCTCGCGAACGTGGACGCGTCGTCGAAGGCCGGTCCCCCGACGGCGAGGATCCCCGTGCCCGCGGGCGATCTCCCCGCCTGAGGGACGAGGTCGCGCTCCGACGAGAGGTAGTGGATGTCCGGCCCCGTCTCGACGAGATACGTCGCATCGCCTGACGGAAGCGCGGCGAAGTTCACCAGGTTGAGGGCCCCCTCAGGGACGACGAAGACACGCTTCGCGCGAGCCAGCGCGGGCGCCAGCCGATCCCACGTTCGCTCGCGGAGCGCCGAGGCGGCTGCCCGGTACCGCTCCTCGAGATCGGACGACGTGAGGCCCGGGCGGATCGCCTCCTGCGATGCCTCTTTCCGCCACGCCGCCACGAGATCGTCGATCTCGGCGGCCGGCCCCATCGGGACGAGGGTCGGGGCCTCTTCCCCGGCGCGCAGGACGAAAGCCGCGTACTGGAGGCCGTGGGGCGGAGTCCCCGCGGCCGGTGCCGTCCTCGCGAACCAGGCAGGAGGACGGTACAGGACGAAGGCCACGAGTGCGGTGGAGCGAGGGAGGCTCGCCGCGACCTCGCGGAGCCCGGCCCGATCGGCCGCCATCTTCTGGCGAAACGTCAGGCTCCTTTCGGCGAGCGCCCGCTCCGCATGCTCCACGTCCCGTCGCGAGCGATCGATCCGCTCCCGAAACGCCTCCGGGTGCCTGGAGTCGGGGCCTCCGATGGTGATGTGCGCGAGGCGGGCCCGGCTCGAAGCGACTTCCCCGGCGAGCGCGGCGATCTCTGGATCGCCGGACGTTTTCGGCACGCGATTTCTCGCCGCCATCTCGTCGAGAACGAGTGCCCTCGATCGGATCACGGCATCGAAGGCCCTGCGTCCGGCCTCGGGGAGTTCCTTCCCGCTCTCGAGCGCGATCCACTCCGCGAGATGGAGCCCCGAGACCCGCACCGAGGCGTATCCCAGCGCCTGCCTCTCGGCGAGCGTCCGTGACGTGAGGCGCAGATGGTCGCGGGAAATCTCCTCCGCCCGCAACGCCGCGTCGAGGGCCGGCGTGAGCTGCCCATCTCTCGCGAGGAGGTCGCCCATGTCACCCAGGGTCTTCCCCACGAGGGGGCTCGTCGGCCCGAGAACTTTCTCGCGGATTCCCAGCGCGGTCTCGTACAGCGACCTGGCCCGCGCCTCCTCGCCCGCATCCGCGAGGAATCCGGCGAGATCGTTGAGGGTCGCCGCCACGTCCGGATGGTCCGGCCCGAGCGAGGCCTGCCGGATCCCCAGGGCGCGCTCGCCGAGAGCGCGGGCGCCGGCCCCGTTCCCCGTGGCGGCCTCGACCCTCGCAAGGCCGGTCAGCGTCTGCGCGATGTCGTCGTGTTCCGGGGGGAGCTTCGCCTCCCGGATGGCGAGGGCGTGGTTGTAGATCTGCCGGGCCTCGCCGTAGTCGTGGACGGATTCGGAGAGCTCGCCGAGCTCGTTGAGACAGCTCGCGACCTCCGGCGTGTCGGGGCCCACGAGCCGCTCCCATATCGCCCTCGACCTCTCGTAGGCGCGCCGAGCCTCCGCGATGTCGCCCATCAGGCCCAGGAGCTGCGCGAGATTGAAGACGGTCGAAGCGATGTAGGAGTGCCGATCGCCGTACGCGCGCTCCTCGATCCTCAGCGCGCGCTCGAGAACCTCCCTGGCCTCGGAGTACTCGCCGGTCTCCCTCAAGAGGAGCCCCAGGTTGTTCAGCGTTCACGCGACATGCGGATCGTCCGGGCCGAAGAGTTTTTCCCAGAGCTTCAAGGTCTGATCGTAGAGCGACCTGGCCGTCTCGTAGCTGCCCATCCGCTGGTGGAGGAGCGCGAGACCGTTGAGGATTCGCGCCACCTCCGGGTGCCCGGGGTCGATATTCCTGCGAATCTCCAGGGCTCTCTCGTAGAGAGGTTTCGACCCCTCGTAGTCCCCCATCTCCCGGAGGAGTATGGCGAGGGCATTGAGGCTGTCCGCGACGTCGGGGTGGTTGGGGCCGAGCCTCTCCTCACGGATCGCCAGCGCGCGTTCGTAGAGAACCCTGGCCCCCGGGTAGTCGTCCAGCGTCATCAGCACGTTGCCGAGGTTGCCCAGCGCGTCCGCGAGCGAAGGGTCCCTGGGGTCGCCGTTCCGCTCGCGAATCGCGAGCGCGCGCTCGTACACCGGCCTCGCTTTCGCCGGCGTCCCGCCGAGATCCAGGACGATCGCGAGGTTGTTGACGCTCCGGACGACCCCCGGATCGTCGGGACCGAACTGCGCCTCGCGCGCCCGCAGGGCCCTCTCCGCCAGCGCCTCCGTCCCGGGCCGGGCCGATTTCTCCTGGCGCCACAGGCTCTCCACGAGGATCTCGAGCGCGTCCGCGTCCGCGGGGGACGCGTCGCCCTCCGCCGCCGGGACCGCGTCGAGGAGGCGACGGGCCATCGCCTCCGCGTCGGCGTAGCGACCGATCCCGATCAGGCGGCGCGCCTCGTCGAGGGTGGGGGAGGCGGGCTCCCCCGCCCCGCCCGCGGCGCCCGCGGCGCCCGCAATGACGAGCGCGAACGCGCTCAGCGCCATCGCCAGCACGCTGCCGTTCGGGCGTCCCGGGCGTCTCATGGAGCCTGGCCGACCCCGCTCTGCAGCGGCTGAAGGAGGAGCTTCGCGTCGACGTCCCCGGGGTGCGCCTTCAGGTACTTCTCGAACGCCTCCTTCGCCTTCAGCCGCAGGTCCGACTCCTCGGCCGCGCGCTCCGATTCCGTGGCCGCGGGCGATCCGGCGCGGTCGGCTCGCAGCTTCGCGCAGAAGGCGATCCCCAGGTTCTTGAAGCTGCCCGGATCCGCATCGTCGGCGGCGACGACGATCTCCAGTTGGGCGATCGCCGCGTCGATCTCGCCGTCGTCGAGGAGCGCGACGCCGAGATCGTTCCTCGCGACCAGATTCTCCGCATCCGCGTCCAGCACCGTCTGGTACTTCTCCCGGGCGATGAGGAGCCACGAGCGGTCGAGCCCCTCCCTCAGACCGCGAGGGGCGAGCAGCCTCTTCAACTCGGGCTCGAGGGCTGCGGCCAGAAGGATGATCGGCGCGGGCTCCTCCGCCCGCTTCGCGGATCGGTACTTGCCGTGGTAGGCGGCCCCGAGGTTCACGAGGGCGTTCTGACTCTGCGGGAAGACGTCGGTGAGCTCCTCGAAGGCGTTGATGGCCAGATTGAAGTCGCCTTCGTGCAGCGCCCGGTATCCCGTGTCGAACTTGTTCGCGGCATACGCCAGCTGGCTCAGACCCTTCCGAACCTCCTCGAGGCGCACGGAGATCTCGGGGTGGAGCGGGAACGAACCCGGGTGGACGGGAACCTCCACGCGCGGGCCGATCGCCTCGCGGAGCTTCTCGAGGAAGGTGACGGCGCCGTCCGAGTGATAGCCGGCGCGCAG
>JACPZX010000084.1 GCA_016195325.1 Acidobacteriota bacterium | reverse complement strand
CGCCGCGGCCGGCGCCGACGCTGGCACCGTGCAGCTCTTCACGCCGCACAAGGTCGGGGACTGCGACGGCGACGGGATCCCGAACGCCTCGGACACCTGCACCGACACCGACCACGACGGGTACTGCAGCACGGTCTTCTTCCCACCGACGGGAGCGGCCGACTGCGACGACGATCACGCGTCGGTCCGCCCGGGCGCCCCTCAGGTTTGCGACGGCTACAACAACAACTGCAGCGACCCCAGCTGGCCCGCGCCGCCGGCCGGCGAGTGCTTCGCCACCGACAACCTCACGATCACCCACCCCGCAGGCCAGGTGCGGCTCGCGTGGGACGTGGCCTCGGGAGGGGCCGACTCGTACCGCGTCTACCGGGGAACCCGCGCCGACCTCCTCGCCGGCCACAACGGGGGGTTCTGCTTCGGCACGTCGGCGACGACGCTCCTCCAGTTCACCGACAACCTCCCCGTCGGCTCGGGGGCCTTCTACCTCGTCGCCGGGGTCCGCGGCGGCGTGGAGGGATCGCGGGGCGTGGACGACAACGGCGTGGAGCGGGAGCACTCGAACGTCTGCCCCTGACCGTGCGGAGGCGCACGGGCTCCTGCTAGAATGCGGGCCATGAGCGAGACGAAGGCAGGCCCCCGCAATCCCACCCGCGACGTGCGGATCGGGAGCACGCACGTGGGGGGCGGCCACCCGGTCGCCGTCCAGTCGATGACCGCCACGAAGACGCAGGACGTCGCCGCGACGGTCGCCCAGGTCCGGCAGCTCGAGGAAGCCGGCGCCGACATCGTCCGGATCGCCGTCGACTCGGAGCGCGACGCGCGCGCCCTCGAGCCGATCCGCGGGGAGACGCGCGTCGCCCTCTCGGTCGACCTCCAGGAGAATTACCGGCTCGCGTCCATGGTGGCGCCGCACGTCGACAAGCTCCGCTACAATCCCGGGCACCTCCACCACCACGAGACGAGCCGCCCCATCCTCGAGAAGGTCTCCTTCCTCGCGGAGACCGCCGACCGCCACGGCTGCGCGCTGCGGATCGGCGTGAACTGCGGATCGGTGGACCCCGCCAAGAAGGGGATGTTCGGCGACGACGACGTCGCCGAGATGGTCGAGTCGGCGCGCGAGCACGCGGAGATGCTCGAGTCGCTCGGGTTCCGGCGGTTCGTCGTGTCGCTCAAGGACTCCGACCCGAAGAAGGTCATCGACGCGAACCGCCGCTTCGCCGCCCTGAGGCCCGACGTGCCGCTCCATCTCGGGGTGACCGAGGCGGGTCTGCCCCCCGACGGCATCGTCAAGACGCGCGTCGCGTTCGAGCAGCTCCTCTCGCGGGGGATCGGCGACACGATCCGCGTCTCGCTGACGGTGCCGAACGACCGCAAGAAGGAGGAGATCGCCGCGGGGAGGAAGATCCTCGACGACATCGCCGCCGGCCGGTTCCGATCGGTCCCGGTCTTCGAGAACAGGGCGCTGAACATCATCTCGTGCCCCTCCTGCTCGCGCGTCGAGAACGACGCCTTCGTCGATCTCGCCGAGAGGGTGCGCGACGTCACCGCGTACGCCCGCGATCACGCCATCACGATCGCGGTGATGGGGTGCCGCGTGAACGGCCCCGGCGAGACCGACGACGCCGATCTCGGACTGTGGTGCGGTCCCCGCACGGTCAACCTCAAGCGCGGCGAGGAGACGGTCGGCGCGTACTCGTACCAGGAGGTCCTCGAGGTCCTCCGGAGGGAGCTCGACGCCCTCATCGCCGAGAGGACGGCCGCTGCCGTCCACTGACGCAGAACCGCCCGAAAACCCCCGCACCGCAGGCGCCCATTCCATCCGCTGGATTCTTTACGACGGCCAAGGTTCTCGGCTAGACTGGCGCCCCGCTGAATAGAGGATCCTGCCGCGCGCGCGGGCGCTCACGGACGAGGTGCCGCTTGAAAGAATTCAAGGAGTTCCTGCTCAAGACGAACGCGCTGGCCCTGGCGGTCGGCGTCATCATCGGAGGGGCCGCCGGAAAAGTCGTCTCCTCGCTGGTCGCCGATCTGCTCATGCCGCCCATCGGGCTCGTTCTGGGCAAGGTGGACTTCAGCAGCCTCTTCCTCAACCTCAGCGGCCAGAAGTTCGACTCCCTCGCGGCGGCGCGCGCAGCCGGGGCGCCGACGCTGAACTACGGCCTCTTTATCAACACGATGGTCGACTTCGTCATCGTCGCGTTCTGCGTCTTCATGATCACGAAGTTCTTCATGAAGGAGCCCCCCGCGGCTCCGGGCCCCGCCATGAAGGACTGCGGCCAGTGCGGCGAGAAGATCCTCGCCGTCGCGAAGAAGTGCCGCTACTGCACGAGCGCGGCGTAGCCACCGGCGGCGCCCGATCTCGGGGCCGCACCCTTCGGTTCTGAACCCACAAAGGAGACATGAAAGTGCATTTATCGATCTGCCGCTCCGCAAGAGCGGCCCTCATGACCGCGGGGATCCTGGTCCTCGCCGACCCGGCGGCCCTCGCCGACGGCCCGAAGCTCGGGTGGGCCGACTCGGCGGAGTTCAGCTACGTCGCCACGTCGGGGAACACCGAGACTCAGACGCTCGGGTTCAAGGACAAGCTCACGCGGACGTGGGAGCGATCGCTCTTCACGCTCAACGCCGGGGGCATCCGCGTCGAGACGACCACCACCGACCGTTTCGCGGTCGGAACGACGAGCTCGTTCGGCGTGACGGAGAACAAGCAGACCGTCGTCACGGCCGAGAACTACTTCCTCAACGGCCGCTTCGATCACAAGATCTCCGATCACTTCTTCTGGTTCGGCGGCGCCGGGTGGGATCGGAACACCTTCGCCGGGATCCAGAACCGCTACACCGCCTTCGGCGGCGTCGGCAACATCTGGGCGGACAGCGACACGTTCAAGTGGCGCACCGACTACGGCGCGACCTACACGCACCAGGAGGAGGTCGTGAGCGACCCGACGACGCAGGACAGCTTCGCGGGGCTGAGGCTGTCGTCGGCTCTGGCCCGGAAGCTCGGCGGGTCGACGGCGTACACGAACGACACGGTCGTCGACGAGAACCTGAACGACACGAAGGACCTTCGCGCGACGATGACCAACTCCCTGTCGGTCTCGATGACGAAACGGCTGGCGGTCAAGATCAGCCTCCAGTGGCTCTACGACAACCGCCCGTCGTTCAAGGACATCGACCTCTTCGCTCCGGGTACGCCCCCGACCCCGACCGGCACGAAAGTCCCCTTCGAGCTCGCCAGGCTGGACACGATTTTCACGACCTCCCTGGTCGTCAACTTCTGATGGAGAACCCCATGTTGAAGAAGATCTCCGCACTCTCGGCTCTGCTCCTCCTCGCGGCCCTGCCGGCAACGGCGGCCGGGGGACAGAGTGGCGCCTGGGAAATCGGCCCGTACGCCGGCTACGCCTGGCTCGACAGCTACGGCGGGTCGGCTCCGGACAACGATCTCCTGTACGGCGCGCGCGTCGGCTACTTCGTCACGTCGCGATGGAGCGTCGAGGCGTCGTACCAGTTCCTCAAGACGAACATCGCCGCCGGCGGCGCCGACTTCAAGCTGAACTCTCTCCGACTCAACGCCCTCTACAATTTCCGCGAGGGAAAGCCGTTCCGCTGGCACCTGACCGCGGGTCTCGGCCAGGAGTCGACGAAGATCACCGGCACGTCCGTCGACCAGACCGATCTCGGATGGAACGCCGGCGCGGGCGTGCGGTACTTTTTCACGCCGAAGTTCGCGGTGCGCGGCGACGGCCGTTTCGTCCGGACGCACATCGGCGCCGGGCTGAACGAGAACCAGGGGAACGCCGAGGCGACGGTGGGCGTCTCCTGGTTCCTCGGCGGCGGCCCGGCCCCCGACGCCGACGGCGACGGCGTGGCCGATCACAGGGACAAGTGCCCCTCGACCCCGAAGGGAGCCAGGGTCGACGCGATCGGATGCCCGACCGACGCCGACCATGACGGCGTGTACGACGGGATCGACACCTGCCCCGACACCCCGAAGGGATACCCGGTCGACGCCGCGGGCTGCCCGAGGGACAGCGACGGCGACGGCGTCGTGGACGGCGCCGACGCGTGCGCCGGCACGCCCCGCGGGGCGAAGGTCGACACGAAGGGATGCCCGACCGACGCGGACGGCGACGGGGTGGCCGACGGCCTCGACCGATGCGCCAACACCCCGAAGGGAGCGAAGGTCGACGCGAGCGGTTGCCCGCTGGACTCCGACGCCGACGGCGTCGCCGACGGCGTCGATGCCTGCCTGGGCACGCCGAAGGGGGCGACCGTCGACGCGCGCGGCTGCCCGAAGGACTCGGACGGTGACGGCGTCGCCGACGGCATCGATACCTGCCCGGATACTCCGGCCGGCACGCCGGTCGACGCGAAGGGGTGCCCGATGGTCGCGAAGGCGGCTCCCCTCTTCACGGACACGAAGAAGTCGCTCGTCCTCGAGGGGGTGAACTTCAACTCCAACAGCGCCGTCCTCACTCCCGACTCGTCCGCTGTCCTCGACAAGGTCGCGGCGTCCCTCACGGACTGGCCGGACGTCAAGGTCGAGATCGACGGCTACACCGACGCACGCGGGGCCGACGCCTACAACGTCTCGCTGTCCAGGAAGCGCGCGCAGGCGGTCGTGAGCTACCTCGTGGCGAAGGGCGTGGACGGGTCGCGCATGTCGTCGAAGGGGAACGGCAAGGCCGATCCCATCGCCGACAACGGCACCGACGCGGGCCGCGCGAAGAACCGCCGCGTGGAGCTGCACAAGGCCGACTAGATCGCGGTCGCACGGAAGGCCCCGGCCGGGAGAGATCCCGCCGGGGCTTTCTCTTGCCACGACCCGGGCTCAGCGCAACGCGTGCCTGTGGACGGGCGCGCCGAGCGCCGCGGCGAGCGTCACCCCCCCCAGGATCAGGCACGTCGCCCCCGCCGCCCACGCCAGCCGGCGGCGCGCGGTCCCGGACCGGAACCGCGCGGGGACCTCTCCCACCGCCAGGCCCACCACCAGCAGCGCCGGAACGGTGCCGAGGCCGAAGGCGAGCATCGAGGCGGCCCCGGCCGCCGCCGAGCCGAGCGTCGCCGCGCGGGCGGCCATCGCGTAGACGAGGCCGCACGGGATGAACCCGTTGAAGACGCCGGTGAGAAGGGCCGCCGCCCGCCCGGGGCGGCGCAGCAGATCCGCGAGGATCGCGCACAGGGGCGAGCCGCGGATCCACCGCGACGCCGCCTGAGGCAAAGCGGCCGGCGCGAGGGTCGCCGCGCCGACGAGAAAGAGGAGCGCGGCCGAGAGGAGCCCGAGGGGCATCCGGAGCGCGTCGACGCGCAGCCCGGCCGCGGCCGCCGCGGCGCCGAGGAAGACGTACGTCGAGATCTTTCCCGCGTGGTAGAGCGCCTGCGGGATCAGCGCGCGCCGGAGATGACCGGATCCCGCGCGAACGGCCGCGGGAAAGACGCCGCACATGAGGGCGCAATGCCCCGAGAAGGCGAGCGCCGCGACGAACGGGACGAGGAGGATCATCCCGGGTAAGGCTCGAAGACCCCCCACGGCGCGATGACGAGCATCGTCCAGGCGAAGACGAGGTGCGTCAGCCCCGCGACCCAGAAAGGGACCAGCGTGACGATCCAGTTCCCGTCGAAGAGAAGGGGCTGGAGCCACGAGAGGATTCCGTAGAAGTTGACGATCCAGAGGCCGAGGCCCACGGCGGTCGCCACGGCGAACCTCCGCGACGCGGGAGCCCTCTCGAACCAGCGGCTCATCACGAGATGGAACGCGGCGCCGTACAGGCAGCCGGTGCCGAGGTAGAGGCAGATGCCGACGCCGAGGGCGACCCCCGAGTCGAGCGTCAGCGCGGTCTCCCCCAGCGGGAAGGTGAGGTAGACGCGGATGAGCTGCAGGGGATGCTGCCCCACGAGGAGCGAGCCGACGACGTTGAAGAGGAGGCTGCTCCCCGCGCCGACGCATCCCAGGAGGATTCCGATGACGACGTGGTACGGCGTGTAGTACCCCTGGGGCGGCCACGCGGAAGCCGGCGCTCCCTCGAGCTCCCTCTCCAGGCGCCGCGCCTCGGCGTGGAGCCTCTCGATCTCCCGTCGCGTCGCCTCGCGCTCGCCCGATCCCGGCATCGTCGTCATCGCGCCCATGCCTCCACCACGCCACCGCCGGCCGCCCGCGCGCCCGACGGGGCGGAAGCCCGCGCCCTTCCCTCTCGCGCGAGCGAGCGGGAGTGCGCGGCGACGAGAAGGCTGCTCGCGATCATCGCGAGGGCCGCGAGGATCGGCTGAAGCCCTCCCGCCATGGCCAGCGGGATCAGGACCAGATTGTAGACGAACGCCCAGAAGAGGTTGATGCGGATCGTGCGCACGGTTCTCCTCGAGAGATCGAGCAGCCAGGGGACGAGCGTCAGGTCGTCGTTCCGAAGGCCCACGTCGGCCGCCTCGCGCGCCGCCGCCGAGCCGCTCCCGAGGGCGATGGACAGGCTCGCCCGCGCGAGGGCCGGGGCGTCGTTCATCCCCTCGCCCACCATCGCCGCCGGCCCGCGAGCCCGCTCGCCCCTCTCGATCGCCGCCACCTTCCCGGCCGGCGAGAGGCCCCCGAGGCCGCGAAGGTTCATCGCGCGCGCCAGGCGATCCGCCGCCTCGGGCGTGTCGCCGCTCAGGATCTCGACGCCGACCCGCAGCCGTCTCAGCTCCGCGGTCGCCCGGGCCGCGCCGGGTCGGAGCGATTCGGCGAAGTCGACGCTCCCGATCACGCGCCCGTTCGCCGCCACGAAGGCGCGCGCGCCCGCGCCGGCCCCCGCGCCGGCCGGCGGCTCGACTCCGGCGCGACGCAGCATCTCGCCCCCCCCCACCGCCGCGGCGAAGAAGCTCTCCCCGTCGAGCGACACCTCGCCGCCGACACCGGCCCCCGCGTGAACCCGGACGCCCCGGACCGCGGCGACGGGAAGCGCGCGGGACGCCGCGGCCTCCGCGATCGCGCGCGCGTACGGATGGGCCGAGAACGACTCGAGGGCCGCGGCGACGCGCAGCAGGTCGGCCTCGGAGCAGCCCGCCGGGGCGATCGCCGAGACGCGGGGGGTCCCGTCGGTCAGCGTCCCCGTCTTGTCGAAGTAGACGGTGCGCACGCGCGCGAGGCGCTCGAGCGCCTCCCCGCGCCTCACCACCACGCCCCGCCGCGCCGCCGCGCCGAGCGCCTCCCACACCGCCAGCGGCGTGGCGAGCCCCAGCGCGCAGGGGCAGGCGATGAGGAGCACCGAGAGGGCCCGCATCACCCCCGCGCCCGCCCCGGGGTCCACCGTCCGGAGAGCGCCCGCGATCGCCGCCAGGGCGATCGCGGCGGGGACGAAGAGCGCGGCGACGCGATCGGCGAGCCTCTCGATCGGCGCGCGCGACCGCCGGGCCGCCTCGAGCATCGCCTCGATCTTCGCGGCCATCCTCTCGGCGCCCGTGGCGGTCGCCCGGATCGCGAAGGCCCCGTCGACGCTGTTCGCGCCGGCGTACACCGCGTCCCCCACCTTTCGGCGCGCCGGCGCCGACTCCCCGGTGAGGCCCGACTCGTCGACTCCCCCTTCGCCGTCGACGACGAGGCCGTCGACGGGGATGACGCCGCCCGGGGCGACGCGCACGATCTCGCCGGGAAGGACCGAGGCCGGGTCGACCTCGATCAACCGCCCGCCCCGGACCACCGTCGCGCCTCGCGGCTCCGCCGAGACGAGGCCACGGAGCGAGGCCGCGGCGCTCGAGCGGGCGCGGGCCTCGAGATACCTCCCGAGCGTGACGAGGAGAAGGATCATGCACGCCGTCTCGTAGTAGACCGGCCCGTGCCCGGCGACGGTCGACCAGGCGCTCAGGGCGAAGGCCGCGAGGGCGCCGATCGCGATCAGCGCGTCCACTCCGGGGGCCCCGCGCCGCGCGTCGCGCCACCCGCGCTCGACGATGGGCCACCCCAGCAGGAACAGGACCGGCGCGCTGAAGAGGAGCGAGACGTACCTGAGGGCGCCCGCGATCCCGGCCCGGAGCGGCTCGTCCACCGCGGCGGCGGGATCGTCGGCGTAGAGCACGAGGGCCATCGCCATCACGTTCATCGTGAGAAAGGCGGCGAGTCCCAGGCGCGCGAGGATCCACTCCGGCTCGCGGCGTCGCGATCCGGCGCCGGCGATTCGGTGCACGAGAGCGCAGCCGTAGCAGCAGAAGAGATCGGGCGCCGGGGCGGGACCGCTCCCCCGCATCGTCACGCCGCACTGCGCGCAGACGGCGCCCGCTCCCGCTACCTCAGCCATGCCTTCAGATCCGGCAGGTAGTACATCGCGATGTAGATCCCCCCCCACGCGAGGAAGGCGAGCCAGATGAGGGCCAGCCACCATGGGAAGCGGCTCCCCTGGTACGTCGGCGCGCCCGGCTCCCCTGCCTCGCGCGCGTCCCCCGCGGGCCTCTCACCGCTCATCGCCGCACCTCCGGGATCGGCGGCGCCGGGGATCCCTCGCGATCCAGGGCCCGCTCGTTCTCGAGGAGCCGGTGCTTCGGCTCCTCGATGTCGGTGTAGTGCCCCCTGAGGAAAGCCCACAGGACCATGCACAGGAAGCCGAGCGTGACGATGAAGTAGCTCACGACCGTCGCGTAGGCGAACCCCGGCAGATTGCCGCGGTTCGCGGCGACGATGAACTCATAGAGCTTGTAGACGAAGCTGACGCCGCCGATGGCGACCGCGGCGCCGACGCCCCACGTGACGGCGCGCCTCAAGAAGGGGGTCATCGCGACTCCTCCGCCGGGTGGGCGGCCAGAAGCGCGGCGTCCGGCTGCTCGGCCCAGCTCCCGAGCCACTGGACGTAGGCGACGATCGCGAGGCCGCGCTCGTTCGGCGACGGCGGAAGGTTCGGGTCGGCCTGAGCGTCGTAGAACCACGTGAAGGTCGGCATCACCGACGACGGCACGACGTCCGTCGGCCGCCAGAAGTGCGCGACGTGCCAGTCGTTCGAGTGCTTCCCGGCCGACCGGATCAAGTCGGGACCGACGCGCCGCGTGCCGAACATCTGAGGGAGCTGCAGCTCGTTCTGGTACTCCCCCGCGTAGCTGACCGTGCCGAACCGCCGGTCCTCGTTCGAGACCGGGCGGACGAACTGCGAGTGACAGTGCCAGCACCCCTCCGCGATGTAGACGTCGCGCCCCGTGCGCAGCGCCCTCGCGAAGGACGCCGGGCCGGGCTCCCCGTAATACTTCCGGAAGGGGTCGGGATACCGCGCGGCGAGGTCGGTGAAGTCGAGGGGGACCACGGAGGCGATCTGCTCGACGCTCTGCATCGGGATGTGCCGGAGCGTCTGCCACGGGAGCCACGCCTCGACGACCACCGAGAGGGCGAAGAAGACGAGGCCCGCCACGAGGACGATCGTGCCGAGCCGCTCGAGAGGGTTCACGCGCCGCTCCTCATGTCGTCGCCGCCGGACGGCGCGCCGTCAGCCAGAGATTGACGAAGAAGGCGACCTGCCCCGCCGCGATCAGCACGCCGGTGACCGTCCGCACGAGCCAGAACGGATACGACCCGACCAGCGACGCCTCCCACGGCGCCAGATCGCGCCACAGGAATCCCTGCACGAGGCCGGCTGCGGTGAGGTCGATCACCATGATGGCGGTACCGACCGCGGTGAGCCAGTAGTGCCACGTGTTGAGCCGCGTCGAGTACCACGCGCGTCCCGTGAGCTTCGGCCACAGCTCGAGGACGATCCCGAAGATCCAGAAGCCGAAGACCCCGAACATGACGAGGTGCGCGTGCCCCACGACCCAGTCGGTGAAGTGGATGACCTTCTGCACCGTCAGGAGGACCTGGATCGAGCACTGGAAGCAGGTCACGACGTAGAAGAAGATCCCCGTGTACATCCACCGGATCGGAAGGCTCGTGGCGAGGGCCGAGCCGCTCCCGCGGATCGTCGCGAGGAAGTTGATGAAGACCGTCGTGACCACGATCTCGACGCCCACGGTGGCGACGACCGCGCCGTACTGCGCGAACATCGGGATGGGGCTCCAGAGGAAGTGGTGCACGCCGTTCAGCGGGTAGAAGAACGCCAGCCCCCAGAAGCCGATCAGGCTGATCGCGTGGCTCCAGATGGGCTTTCTCAGGATCGTCGGCACGAAGTAGTACATGAGGCCCCAGCCGAGCGGCGTCACGAAGAGGCCGACGAGATCGTGGATGAAGAGCCCCGCCACCGCCGCGCCGCTCGCCCCGGGGAGGAAGAACTGCGGGACGTAGTTCCCCATGATGTAGTTCAGGAGCGTCCAGATGAGCCCCGCGGTGAAGTACCACAGGGAGACGTAGAGGGGCTTCCCGCCGCTCCGGATGATCGGCGGGAGGAAGTTGAGCGCCACCAGGATGAGCCCGACGACGACCACAGGGTCGATGAAGATCGGGGTCTCGCCCCACTCGATCCCCTGCGCCAGCCCCCCGAGGATCCCCGCGGCCGTCGCGACGAGGATCCCCTGCCACGTCCAGAAGATGATCCAGCTCAGCTTCCGAGAGGCGACGGTGCGCCCCGTGATCCGCGGGACCGCCCAGTACAGGCCGCCGATGAACACGTTGGCGATGAAGCCGTACGCGAGCACGTTCGTGTGCAGCATCCGGACGCGCCCGGGCGAGAGCCACTCCACCCCGGGGAACCAGTAGGCCTGGATGAGCTGGAACGAGAAGGCGAGCCCGGTGGCGATGCCGATCGCGAGGGCGATGAGCCCGGCGACGATGTGGGCCTTGACGATCGGCCGGTCGACCGGATCGCGATCGAAGCGTTCCTCTCCCGAAGCCGTCACGGGTGGACTCCACTCTCGGCGCGCGCCAGCGTCTCGATCGGCCGCGCCGGGATGACGGGTGTCGTCTGCCATCGCCGGTCCGCGAGGCTCTTCACGTAGTAGGCGAGCGCCCAGAGGTCCCGCTCCTCGAGGCCCCCCTTCCACGTCGGCATCGCCGTGCCGCCGATGCCGCTTGCGATCGTGCGATAGAAATCCGCGACGGAGCTCCCCCCCTTCATGCGGCGCCTGGGGAAATCGGTCGGCATCAGCGGTTGATCCCACGCGTCCTCGACCCGCGTCGCCCTGTCGGCGCCCTCCCGGACCGTGATCTCCTTCCCCTCGCTCTTCGCCATGGCGGCCACCTCCTCGTGCGTCGCATAGGAGGGATGGCACTGCCAGCAGGTGGCGAGGACGTGGTAGACGGTCTTCCCGCGCCCGACGGCCTGCCGCATCGCGGCGCCGCCGCCGGCGGCGAAGGGGTTCTCCGAGACGGCGATCGGCGTGCCGGGCTGGTTCTTCGACCACATCTTCGAGAAGGTCTTGAGGTACACGATGACCGCGCGACGCTGCTCCTCCGGAAGGAGCTGCCAGGCGGGCATCGACGACCCGGGGAGGCCGCGGGTGATCGTGCGCATCAGGTCCTCGTCGCGGGGGAGATCCCCCGACGCGACCGACGCGAACTTGAAGAGCCCCTTCGTGAAATCCCGGGGCTTCGGATCGAGGAATCGGGCGGCCGGCCCCTGGCCGTCACCTTTCACCCCGTGGCAGCCGACGCAGTACTCGCGGTAGACCGCCTCGCCGTCGCGGAGGCGGCTGACGGCTGGCGGGCGGCCGGCGCTCGCCTCGCTTGCCTCGACCGGCGCCTCGCGATCCGCCGCCGGGGGAGCGGCGGAGGCGCGCGTCCCGGCGCCCGCCGCGGGCGCGCCGGCCGCGCAGGACAGGACGAGGGCGCAGAGGAGAAGGGCGAGGGCGAGCGGGACGGATCGAGGGAAGCGCGACTGTCCGGTCAAAAGCTCCTCCGCGGGCTGAAGGTCTTCTGATCGAGGCATCCCGGGGGTCCCGATGACCGCCGGTGCGTTCGCCGCGATCCAGCAAACGCGGTGCCGCATGGCGGAGCCCATTCTGTCGCGGGCGGGCGAGGACGGGAATCGCTGCGTGGCCCGGAGATCTGGCGAGAATCATGGACGCCGAGCGGCGGGCGGTGCCGGGGGTCGCGGCTGCGCGTTCTCCACCATCGTGCGCGACATCACGCACGCGTCCTGACGGAATCCGCACCAGGACCGGACCTCACCCGCCGACTTCTACTTGATGTTGAGGCCGTGGCACCGGACGCAGAGGTCCTGCCGCGGATCGGCGAGGAGGAACTGCCGGAAGGTCGTGCCGTGCGGGTCGTGGCAGGAGAGGCACGTGACGTTCTTCCCGGGGCGGCTCGGGTCCTTCACCCCCTCTCCCATCGGATGGGCGAACTGCGCGTGCCCGGCGTGACAGGTCTTGCACGTCTCGAGGGCGTCCCCCTTCTTGAGGAGCGCCTCCGTCTTTCCGGTGTGAAGCTCGTGGCACGTCGTGCAGTCCTGGTTCGATCCGAAGACCGGGTGGTAGGAGATGGCACCCGATCTTTTCGCGGCGATGTCGGCGTGGCAGCTCAGGCAGACGAGGCGCTCGCGCCCCTTGATGAGCGCGGGGCCGGAGGAGGCGTGCGGGGTGTGGCACGCCACGCAGGCCCTCTCGATCTTGACCGGGTGTCCCCCCTTGCGCGGCTCGTGGCAGGCCTCGCACAGGTCGGGGAGCTTCGCCGCGACCGATGCGGGGGGAGCCTTCGGATCGTCGTGGCAGGTGTCGCAGGAACCCTCCTTGAACGGAGCGTGCGCGGTCGGCCGGATCATCCCCGCCTCCGTCCCGCCGTGCGGCAGGTGGCAGCCCGTGCACTTCGCCTCCGCGATCGAGATCCCCTTGTGCGCCGTCCCCATCTTCGGGGAGGCGAGGGGGTGGCAGGAGGTGCAAAGCGCCGGCTCCTCCTTCAGCGCGAGGTACGGGCGCGGTGCGCTGTGGGGATCGTGGCACTTGAGGCAGTCCCCCTTCGCCGCCGGCGGATGGCCGTGAGGGGCCCCCGCCTGCTTCGTGATCTCCTCGTGGCATCCGGCGCAGAGCTTCGCGGCGTCGTCGAGGAGAAGCTTCGGCCGATCGGAGGCATGCGGATCGTGGCACGAGAGGCAGGACTTCTCCGTGTTGAGGGCGTCGTGCGCCCCCTCCTTCCCGATCTTCTCCGCGATGTCCACGTGGCACGAGAGGCAGGTTTTCCGGGGGGTGGACTTCAGCAGCCGATCGTGGCGGGAGGCGTGAGGGTTGTGGCACTCGACGCACCCTCCGGCCGCGACGGGAGCGTGGACGACCGCCTTCTTCCCCCACGCCGCGGGCTGGTCATGGCACGAGGCGCACGCGATCGTCGCCGCGGCCGTCCCCCCGGCGGCCCGGGAGGAGGAGACGCCGATCCCCGCGAGGATCGGGATCGCCGCGGCGAGAAGGGCGAGATGGCGTCTCACGGCTTGCCTCCTCCCTGATGGCAGACGGCGCAGTCGCCGTCGGTGAAGGGAGGATGCTGGGCGGGAAGCATCAGCTTCTTCTTCTCGGAGGCGTGGCCCGCGTGGCACGTCGTGCAGTCGGTCGTGGGGGCGAGAAGCCCCTTGTGCGCCGTGCGGACCGCGGCCTTCGTCGGATCGTGGCAGGTGGTGCAGAGCGCGGCCGGCTCCTTCGCGAGAAGGCTCTCGGTCGGCGAGGCGTGCGCGACGTGGCACGCCAGGCACGACTCCCTCGCGAAGGGAGGGTGAACCGTCGTGTTGCGGCCCATCATCTGCTTCGACTGCTCGCCATGACAGCTCAGGCAGAGCGCGCGCATGTCGTCGCGCCTCAGGAGCGCCGCGCCGCTCCCGCCGTGCGGGCCGTGGCAGGCGAGGCACTGTCCTCTCGCCACGGGGAGGTGCCGCGTCGCGGCGTCCTTCTCACCCGGAAGCGCGTCGTGGCACGAGCGGCAGAGGGCCCCCGCTTCCGTCGCGAGGAGGCTCTCGTTCGGAGAGGCGTGGGGCTTGTGGCACGAGAGGCACTCGCCGGCGGCGAAGGGGGCGTGCCTCCCCTTTTCGGGAAGGGCGTCCATCTCCTTCTGGTGGCACTTCAGGCACGCCTTGCCGATGTCGGCCGCCACGAGGTGCTCGGTGTCGGCGCCGTGCGGCTCGTGGCACGCGACGCAATCTCCGGACTGGAACGGCCTGTGGACGTTCCTCGCCTCGACGTCCTTCCTGAGATCTTCGTGGCACGAGAGGCAGAGAGTGGCGGCGGGCTCCTTGAGCGATCCCTTGTGATCGGATCCGTGAGGGTTGTGGCACGTCAGGCACTCGCCCGCCGCGGCGGGAGGGTGAGGGTGCTTGCGCGCCGCCTGCGGCCCCACGCCGGCGTGGCAGGTCTCGCAAAGAGCGGGGGCCCGGGCCTTCAGGAGCTTGTCGGGCCCGGAGTGCGGCTGATGGCAGCCGGTGCACGCCTCCTTCGCGGGAGCGTGCGGCGCCTTCACCTCCCGGGCCGCCTTCGCCTCCGCGTGACACGTCCCGCACAGCTCCGTCTGGGGCGCCTTCAGCAGGCGATCCTGATCGGAGGCGTGCGGGTTGTGGCAGGTGAGGCACTCCCCTGCGGCGACGGGCGGATGGACCTTCGCCGGCGCGCCGGCTATCGCGGGCGCCTTCCGCGGATCGTCGTGGCACGTCACACAGAGATCGGGGACGCTCGCGACGAGCGCGAACTTCTTCCCCGTCTCCCCCTCGGTCACGTGGCAGGTCTCGCACGACCCCTCGCCGGTCATCGCCGCGTGGACGTTGCGGCGCATCAACCCCTTCGTCCCCGACGCGTGAGGCGTGTGGCACGACAGGCAGGTGGACGCCGGCGGCGGATTCGGCCCGTGTCCCTTTTTCTCGGCCTCGCTCCTCCCGTCGTGGCACGAGACGCAGAGCTTCGCCGGCTCCTTCGACAGGCTCCCGGGCCGCCCCGTCCCATGCGGGTCGTGGCAGGTCAGACAGGAGACCTTGTCGGCCGGATGGATCGACGCTCCCTGGAACTTCTCCGGCTTGTGGCAGGTCAGGCACGCGGCGGACCCCGCCGCCTTGAGGAGGCCCGGGTTGTCCGAGCCATGCGGGTCGTGGCATGCGCCGCACCTCAGCTCCGAGCCGGGAGGATGGGCGAACCTGTGCGCCGGGAGGGGGCGCGCGGTCACCGCCTCCTTCCTCGAGCCCGTCCTCTGCGCGGCGGCCCCCTCCATCGTGTGGCACGTCAGGCAGAGATCGGGATCGCCGGCCGCGAGACGGAGGACGCCGACGACGCCGTGTCTCAGGTGGCAGGCCTCGCAATTCCCGTCGCGCACGGGCTCGTGCCTGGAGGCGCGCCCGTTGTAGGCGGCCGCTTCCTTCGAGTGGCAATCGACGCAGCTCTTCTGGTTCGGGGAGAGGGCCTTCCCCTTCCTGAGCTGCGCCTCGGCGGGGGTGGCGACGAGGAGCGCGGCCGCGAGGAGGAACAGCGGCAGCGCGAGGAGGCGTCTCGAAGCGTGGGCGCGGGTCATAGGATTGGTCGCGGTGTCACTGGATCAGAGTCTTCAGGGCCTCCCGGATGAGATCGCGGGCCCGCTCGGTGGCGCTCGCCCCTCCGACGCCGAAGAGGCGCGCCGACGCGCCGACGCCGCTCTGGGAGATCGCGGTCGACCAGATCACCTGCCCCGTGTCGGTCTCGATCATCCGGAAGACGAGGGAGACCGACGTGTTGGACGCGCCGGAGGTCCTCACCTGGGAGAACTCCTGCACGCTCCCGGCGACGACTCCCTGGACGGCGAGCTCCTTGCCGAGTCTCTGGACCTCCTCCGTTCCCGGGGAGACGGCGTTCACGACCTTCGCGGCGGCCAGCGCGCGCCCCACCTCGCCGACGTCGAGCACCTCGACGCTTCCCGACGAGAGGAGCTCGATGATGAGGAGCTGGCGGATCTTCTCCGCGGCGGTCTGATCCTGGGCGAGATTCTCGAGAGGGAGGACCGCCACCCGCCGGATGAGGCTGAAGTCGGCTTGCGGGTTGACGAAGGTGGTGGCGTGGTGCGCGCAGCCGGCGGACGGCAGGGCCGCCAGGGCGATCAGCGCGAGCGCCGTCCCGGTCACGGAATGAGCACGAGATCCCACGGTTCCTTCCCCGCTTTCACTTCGCGATCGACGCTCCCGACGATGCGATTGACGGTGATCAGAACGCCCCGATTCGGGCTGAGAGCATACAGATTCCTCCCCTCCGGGTCGATGACGAACCGGGTGACGTCGGAGACGGGAATGATCTTGGTGGACGCGGCCGTGAACGGCGACATCAGGAGGATGCGCCCCGTGATCGAGCTGGCGAGGAGGAGGCGCCGCGACGGGCCGTCGGCGGCGACCGAATCGATCGGCGACTCGATCCCGATCTCCTTCGACTCGACCGCCCCCTCCTCGACCGCGTGAAGGACGGGCGCGCCCGGGTGCACGACGTAGACGGTGCCGCGCACCGGATCGACCGCCAGATCGCCGGGGAGGGATCCGACGGAAGGCGACGCGATCACGCGCGGCCGTCTCGGATCGGTGGCGTCGATCATGGACAGGCGCCCGGCCTGCGTGCATAGGGCGTAGACCCTCCTCCCGTCGGGCGACACGGCGAGGCGCGTGGGCCCCCTCCCGACCTCGATCTCCGCGATCTGCTGCAGGCTCCCCGCGTCGATCGCGTAGACGGTGTCGGTGCCCGTCCCCGCGACCCAGAGCGTCCTCTCGTCGGGAGAGAGGACGAGGTGGGCGGGGGCCGAGCCGTGCGTGAGGCTCAGGGTGTCGAGGACCTTGCGCGTCACGCCGTCGATGACCTGCACCGCGTGGGTTCCCGCGCTGGCGACGAAGATCCGATCGCCGTCGCGCCGCGCGGCGAGACCCGAGGGGGCCTTCCCCACGGGGATCGTGGCGATCAGCTCGCTGCTATCGCGGCTGAAGGCCATCACGTCCGACGAGCCGCGGTTCGCGACGTAGATGGTGGATCGGCGCCGGTGAGGATCGGCCTCCGGGGGCTGTGCCGCCGCGCGCTCGTTCGGATCGGCGTTCGGATCGGCGGTGGCCGGCCCGGGACCCTGTGCGGAGGCGGGAGGGGGCGCCGCGGGAGAAAGGGCGAGACCGAGCGGAACGAGCGCGAGAGCGATCGCGAGGACCCTGAGCGAACGCGCGGACGGTGCGGGCACGGTGCGGCTCCAGGGACAGAGAAAGGGGGAGACTCCGGGACTTCCCTTCGTCTCCCCCATTCTACTCAGCGGAAGAAAACCGGAACCAGAGGATCAGGTCCCTTCAAAGTGGCACTGGTTGCACAGGTTCCTGTACGTCCCCGGGTTCGTCCCCTCCTCGGTCTGCGAGCCGGCGAGGGGGTTCATGTAGACCAGGCCGAAGGCGTTCTGGTTGCCGTGCGACTTGTGGCAGGAGAAGCAGGACGGAGTGTAGTCCCATCCGGCTGCCGTCGGATCGGTCGGCGTCCAGTTTCCCGTGGCGGTCATGACTTTGACCCAGTTGACCTTGATCGGTCCACCGGCCCGCTGTCCCCACGCGAAGACCGGCTTGCTGGAGTGGCCGCCGGTCCCCGAGCCGATGATCGCGCCCGCGGCGGGATGACGGTGGAAGCCGGCCGCCGGGGAGCCCGTGCCGCCGACCTGCGCGCCGCCGACCGCACCGTAGAAGTTGGTGTGGCAGACGCTGCAGAACTTGCCCATGTTGGAGGCGGCGGCGTTCGGCATGTTGTAGTTGATGTTCGAGATGTCGTAGTGGGTCGCGCCGCCGGAGACGATCTCGTAGACGTCCTTGTTCGGGTCGTTGACGCCGATCGCGTACGTCGGAACCGTCGCGCCGCCTGGACCCGCGCGCGAGCTGAGGTTCCGGTAGGCCGTCGCGCCGCCATGCGGCCCGTGGCAGTTCACGCACTCCAGTCCGGTCGGGTTGCTCCACGTGCCGCCCGGGGCGACGTCCGTCGATCCGAGGGTGTGGCCCGTTGCCGTGTAGTAGGGAGCCGCGCCGCTCTCGTTGAGCGCGCCGGCCTCGCGGATGTCGCTCCCGGTGTTCGCCTCGAGGACGTCCGGGGCGAAGGTGGATCCGTTGTGGCAGGTCAAGCAGAGCTCGTTCGGCTCGTTGCGGAGCAGATAGTCGTACGGTGCCGCTCCGCCGATGGGCGTCGAGAGGCCGGTGCCATTGGAGGCGTACCCATGCGACTGCTGGCCATGCATCACATGGCAATCATTGCAATAGAGCGTGGACAGTGTGTGGTAATCCCCGGCCATGGCCGGTCCTGCCATGAACAGGACGAGGCAGGCTGCCAGCGCCCCTATCACGGTTACCCTGAGCATCCTCATCTGAAGTTCCTCCCTTCATATCTTCAAAGCGCCCGCGGCGCTGTCGATTGCTCTGGAACTTCCCGTTGGCGTCTCCCTCATTCACCCTGGATTCAGCAACCATCGTGCCACTTGGTTCGAATTGTGAGACAGGACCCAACTGTCGCGTCTTTGGCGCATGCGCTGAAGAAGCTCATCTGACAGAGCGGGTTACGCGTCCGAGTCTTCGGCCTAGGGTGCCGGTTTAGGCGCTGCGGGCTGGCGGGGCTGTGAAGGGGTGCGAGGTGGCGCATCGCTGAGCGGAATTCTGTCGAGGATCTGCGCGCGGCGCCCCACGCGCTCCACGACGTAGACGCGCCCCCCCTTGCCGGCCGCCACGTCGGTCGGGTACGCCATCTCGCCGAGGGCCTGGCCGAAGGCTCCGCCGAGACGGTCGTAGTACTGCCCGTCGGGATCGAAGATCTTGACGTCCTGCCGGACGGGGTCGGCGATCAGCACGCGACCGTCCGCGCCGATCGCGATCCCCGCAGGGATCGCGAAATTTTCGGGGCCCATCTCGCGCTTGCCGAAGCCGCGGAGAAACCGGCCGGTGGAATCGTAGACCTGGACGGGAAGCCCGCGGACGTCGGAGACGTAGAGGTTCCCGGCGGCGTCGAAGGCGATGTCCTGGGGAGCCTGGAGCCTGAGCCCTCCCTCTCCGGAGCCGCGGATGACCCTCACCAGAGAGCCGTCGAGGTTGCACACGAGGATGCGACCGGCCGGTCCGTCGAGAAGGTAGAGGCGCCCATCGGGCCCGAGGCCCATCCCCGCCAGGACCGGGCTCTTCCCTTCCACGGGCCCGGGGCCGATCTCGCGGAGCGGCTCCCCCCGGTAGGAGTAGACGGTGACGACTGGCGCTCCCGGCTTCAGGACGTAGATGTTCCCGCCCGGGTCCGTGAAGAGGGAGGTCGGGAAGGACCCCGGGCCCCCCGTCGAGAACGTGAACTTCGGGACGCCGTTCCCGTCGAAGATCCCGATGAGACCGTTCCCCGAGTCGGCGACGAACAGCTCGTCCTGGGCGGCGTCGTAGTAGATCCCCTGGGGGCCCTGCAGGCGCGTCCCGTCGAGGTGCTCCAGCACGAGAGCGAAGGGGAGCGCGCCGATGTAGTCGAGCCTCGGCGGCGACCCCGGCGCCCCGGGCCCCGGCGGCGCGCCGGCAGCTCCCCTGACCTCGACGCCTCCGAGGAGGAGAGCCAGCGCGAGCGGAAGGAGGCGCCGCGTCATCGTCATCCTTTCCTCGGCGCGGCGGGGGCCGGCGTCAGCTTCTTCGAGGCGATCTCGTCCTGGACCTCGATGGCCCTCGCGACGGCCTTCTGATCGACCGTGATCACCGACACCTTGCGCAATTTCGCGACGAACGACTCCCTCAGGGCGCGCTGCCGCGTGATGATCAGCCTCTTGGCAACCTCGTCCTTGACGCTCTCGAAGGGAGGCGCCGCTCCCGCGCGCTTCTCCACCATCTGCACCACGGCCCAGCCCTGCGTCGTGTGCATCACGTCGCTGGACTCGCCCGCCTTGAGGGCGAGGATCCCTCTCTCGACCGCCGGCCCCGACGCCGAGAGGGGCCCCGGATTCCAGCCGAGCTCACCCCCCGCCCCGGCGGTGCTCGCGTCGATCGATCTCTCCTTCGCGAGCGACGCGAAGTCGGCCCCGGCAAGAAGCTGCCGCCTCACCTCCTCCGCCTCCGGCTGCGTGGCGAGGACGATGTGGCGCATCCGGTACGAGGTGGGCGGAGCGAAGGCGTTGGGGTCCTTGTCGTAGAAGGCTCTCACGTCGGCATCGCCGATCTGGATGTCCTTCAGCACGGCCGATCTCTCGACCTCGCGGCGTATCAGCTCCTCGGTGTGCAGCTTGACGCTGCGACGAATCTCTGGGTCGTTGGACAGGCGGCGCCTCGCCTCGTCGATCAGCAGCGAGTCGTCGCGCGACGATTCCCAGGCGGCCGCGAGGGTCAGGTGACTCTCGGCCGCCCGCCCCCTGACGTAGCCGGCCGCCACCGAGAGCCCCGTGGCGGTCTTCATCAGGACGGCCTCGTCGAGGGGATCGGCCGGGCTCTTCGAGTCGGCGGGATCCGCGGCGAGGAGCTTTCGCACCGCGGCGGCGTCCTCGGTGGGCGGGTGCGCCCGGCGGATCGAGGCGAGGAGCTCCGCGCGCTTTCTCTCCTTGGCGCGCCCCGCGAGGATGGCGCGGATCTGATCCTGGACCTTGGCGAGCTCGGGGGGAGTCCCCTTCCTCTCCTCGATCACCTTGAAGACGAGGAATCCGTCGTCCACGGCGATCGGCCCGCCGACCTGGCCGACGGGGGCTCTGAGAGCCGCCTCCTCCGTCGCCGCATCGAGCGTTCCCCAGGTGACCCAGCCCATGTCTCCGCCGCGCGTCCGGCTGCGATGCACGGACAGCTGCCGCGCGACCCCCTCGAAGTCCTCGCCGATGCGGACGCGCCCGAAGACCTCGCCGGCCTTCGCGCGATCGCGCGTCTCGATGACGAGAAGGTGGATCTGCCTCGGAAGGAGGTCGTAGGCGGCTTTCACCTCGGCGGGGCTCGGCTCCGCGGCCTTGTTGATCGCGACCTCCTCGAGCGCCTCGAGCATCTGGAGATCCCGGTAGATCTCCAGCTCCTTCCTGAACGCCGGCTCGTCGGCGATGCCCATCCGGCGTCCCTCCTGCACGAGGAGCTTCTCCTCGACGGCCTTGTCGACGATCTCGCGGATGATCTCCCCTCCCGCGAGGAGCCCGCCGTGCCCCGAGTGGCGCTGGCCGAACGACTCCTGGAGATCCGCGAGCGTGATGGGCTCTCCGTTGACGACCGCGACGGTGAGGCGCCTGGCCTCCTCGCTGGGGGGAGCCGGAGGGGCGGGCTTCGCGGCCCTCCCCTGCCCGCCGTGCTGCGCGAGGGCGGGGGCCGGAGCCGCGGCCGCCGCGGCGAATGTCAGGAGGAGGATGATGTCCCGGAGGGTGGTCGCGAGGACGGGCGTTGTCGGTCTCATGGGCGGGCGTCTCCTCTTGAGTCGTTCGTCTTGGTCTTCATCCCTTTCAGGAGCGGCTCGAGGACCTCGAAGGCGGATCGGGCGAGAAGTGACTCCGCGAGCGTGGCGCTGCCGATGCCGTAGATCGTCGAGGTCTCGTCGCCGCTCCTCTCGTGCTCGGCGGCCCAGAGGATCTCCCCCGTTGCGGCGTCGAGGAGGCGGACCGTGAACGAGATCTCCGGGGGGATCGCGGCGCCCTGGTCGCTCACCTCCCAGCGATCCACGGTCCCCATCAGGACGGCGTCCACGCCGGGGTCGTCCCGCAGAGCGACCACCTCCGCGCGCCCCACCGGCAGGCCGGCGTGCCAGCCCCGGAGAAGGAGGCGGCGGGTGGCGTCGCCGGAGTCCACCAGGGAGACCTGTCCGGAGGCCTGCAGGCACCAGGCGAACATCTCCGCGGCCGTCTGTCCCGCGCCGACGTGCTTCGTCTGGTTGCGGAACGGAAGGATCGTGATCCGGTGGATGCGGCGATCACCGATCCCCGGCGCGAGGTAGGAGGCGGGAGCGGGGGCGAGGGACCCGCCGCGAAGAAGGGCCTTGAGCTCCTCCGCGGAGGAAGCGCCGGCGAGGCCCGCGACGAGCGAGGCGGTGAACCGGCGCGAGGCCTCCTCGAGGACTCGCGCCCTGGTGACGGGCCCCCCCATCCCGAGCGCGCGCCGGAGCGACTTTCCGTCGAGCATCGTCGCGCTGATCGCCTCGATCTCCAGGCGATCGGGCTGGATGACCCGCCCCGAGAAGCTGATCGTCGGCTCGCCGCCGCCGTCGAGCCGGTAGAGGCTCCCCAGGATCACCCTGTCGGCCTTGAGCGCGACGGCGAGGGCCGCGATCTCCTCGTGCGAGAGGATCGAGGGATCCCGAAGGCGGTGAATCCGCATCTCCTCTTCGACGGCGCTCATCTCGACGATGTCGAACCCCTGCCCCCGAAGCGCCGCCGACAGCACGGGCCAGAGTTCCTTCCACGCGCCTTCGGGAGCGCCCCGCCCCGCGAACGGGATCACCAGCAGGCGCCGGGGCGCCTCGGCGCCGGAGGCGGCCCCCGCGGCGACGAGGCAGGCGAGCGCGAAGGCGCCGATCCGACGCGAGATCACAGCCGCCACTCCAGGAAGATGGTCGAGATCTCCTGCCTCTGGATCTGGGGCTGGATCCCCTGCCGGATGATCGAGTACGAGAGCTCGATCTGGGTGCGCGGGTTCATGTTCCATCGGACCGCCGCGCGGTTCTGATCCCGGAGCCCCCCCTGGAGGGACTGTCTGTCCTGGTGCTTGCTCAGCTCGACCTGGAGGCTCCCGCCGGGGAACGGGAGCCAGTCGACGTCGTACATCTGCGTCTCCCCCGTCCTCTCCCCTATCCTCTGGTACAGGTAGCCGATGCCGCCGCCGAAGACGCGCGTGGGGCGCCAGGTGAGGCGCGAGGCGAGGTAGAGGTCGGTCCTCCCCGGCGCCCCGGAGAAGACGCCGCTCAATTCCTGCCGATCGATCAGGTAGTTCCCCGTGAAGACCAGCGACGGGCGAAGCGTCGAGGCGAGCGTGAAGTTCGCCGAACGGCGCACGGTGTCGAGGTTGACCTGGGGGGCGTCCTGCCTGAAGTACGAGAGGTCCACCGAGGCCTCGGTGTTGTGGAGGAAGCGCGCGGCCGCGCGGACGCTGACGAGATCCTGCCGTGCGAGGAGATCTCCCTCCGAGGTGTTGCGGCGGTGCTGCCCGGAGATGGAGAGATCCAGGCTCGACACCGGCGTGGCCGCGAACGTCGCCGCGACAATCCGATCGCTCTCCGCCGTCACGTCGGTGGAGTCGCGCTCGATCGCCTGGAGGCTGACCGTCGTCATCGTCACCCCCCGGCGGAGGGTCGTGGCGAGGGTGTTGTTCAGATCGCTGTTCCGCGCCGGCCGAAGGCCGTCCTCCTCGATCCCCTGCCGGTTGCCGAAGGAGTTGAACGTGACGTCGACGTGCGGGGAGGCCTTGTAGAGGACGCTGAGGTTCCCGCTCTGCTGCTCGGTGCGCGTCACGTCCTGTCCGGTCCGCAGCTCCTGCCCGAACGCCTCGATCTCCGTCACCGCCAGCGGCGGCTCGTTGACGCTGTGGGAGAGGTTCACGATCTTCACGTAGCGCACGTTCGCCGGGACGAGGGGGAAGCGGATCTCGAAGCGGTTGCGCACCGTGTTGAAGACGCCGAGCTGCGCCCCCGAGTGGATCGCCCAGAAGATCCCGTCCGTGCTCGTGTAGACCTCCCAGAAGTAGTCCTGCTCGTGCCCCGGGAGGAGCGTCCTCTCCACGTAGACGAAGATCGAGTCCACCTTCTGCGGGAAGCCGAAGTCGAAGCCGAAGTTTCGGAAGTCGGCGTCGAGATCGGCGGCGCCGGCCGTGAGATCGCCGTCGACGAGCGCCGGGGCGTCGGGGAGCTGGCCCACGTCGGGGGTCGGATCTATCGCGAAGAGTCCTGCGCGCGGGCGCCGCTGGACGTCGACGGTGACCGTGCCCGAGGTCCGATCGACGATGCGCCCCTGCGCCGCCGTCCCCTGCGCGCTGAACGACAGGCGGCCTGCGAGAAACGAGCGGTGCGTGTCGCCGTTTCCCGTGATCTCGTACGAATCGCGGCGGAAATCGATGTTCGGGTCCTCGAACCAGCGGTTCTCCAGGCTGAGCCCCCAGTGGGAGCTCCTGAGACCCTGCGAGGCCGTCAGGAGCGACCGGCTCTCGTTCGAGAGCCTGACGTCCTCCTTCGTGACGGAGGTGTCCGTCACGAGCCAGTTGACCGTCGGGAGCCCTTCCACCGACCACTGCGCGCGCCCGAACGAGTCGCGGCGCTGCTGGTTCGGGACGGTGGAGATCCCTCCCTTCGGCCCCGTCTCGGTGGCCCTCATCCCGCCGCTGAGCTGCCAGCTCGAACCCTCATAGACGATCTGGAAGAAGGGCTCGAAGGTCTGCATGTCGGTGGGGGGGGCGCCGCTCTGATCGAAGCCGTCGATGAGGGCGTGGAACCTCGCCTCCCACCAGACGGTCTGGGTGACGTGGTTTCTGAAGCCGATCTGATAGTCCTGCAGGACGTTCCCCAGGACGACGCCGTCGGTATCGATCCGCTGAAAGGTCTCGCGGATGCGGCCGTTCAGGGTCTGCGCCGAGACGGCGCTCGCCCCCAACACGCACACCCCGAACACAAGCCACAGCCGTCGCAGATGCATTCATCCTCGAGAACCGCCGCCCCCTTCGATGCGGGCGGGAGGAGTGGGTCACCACCGATTCCGTCCCGCCATCGAGTTTTGCAGCGCGTGTGCCACCCTCAACAGCGGACAAGGCTCGTGTTTGAGTGGGTTTACAGCGGAGCGTGGGTGAATGGGCCGGGATTATCCCGCGAGCTGCGAGATTTGGCGCAGCAAGGGGCCCTACATATTACTAGTGGGGGGCCGGGGCCGCGGCGACAGTCCACCGCGTGCTTCCGGCAAGGAGACGGATCTCCGGCTCGAGGCGCGCGGGGTCGGCATCGTCCGGCTGGAGGCGCAGGTCGGGATTCGCATCGCCGTCGACGTCCGCCGCGGAGAGGTGGCCCGAGGGGAGGCAGGCAGCCGGCGGCCCCCCGGCGTGCCACGGCTCGAAGCGTCCCTCCCCCAAACCGCGCTCGGCGCGCGCGGCCCGCTCGCCGCAGAAGATCTTTCCGGTGAGGATCCAGGCGGCCGACTCGGCTGCGTCGGTCGGCCCGGCGATCAGACGATCGGTGACGCCGTCGCGATCGAAATCGAACTGCACGACCCGATCGCCCCCCGCCGCCGGGGCCTCCGCCTCCGGCCGCGGCCGGAAGAGGGGGGGGCGCCCTCTCGGCTCGACTTCGAGGGGCGAGGCGGCGAGATCCCGGATCGCCTGCGGGAGCGTCGACTCCGCGACCGCGCCCGAGCGCATCAGAAGCCAGAGGATCTCGGCGGCCGGGAGGATCTCGCGCGCGGGAGGCGTCAGGCGCCCGGCCCCCTCGCTCTCGCGCACGTCCCCCTCCGAGAGGGCGATGAGGCGCGGCCTGTCCGCGAGGAATTTCCCGAGCGTCGCGGCGAGCTGCCCGGCCGCGGCCCCCTCCTCTCCGCGACGGGCCGCGAGAAGGGCGAGGAGACGCAGGAGACCCCCTCCTGCGCCCCCTCGAACGACAGATCGTCGGTGTAGATGTTCTTCATCCCGGAGAAGAGGGCGATCGGATCGTGGCAGCCGCCGCAGTAGCGCGTCGACTCCGCCCCCTCGTTCTTCGCCATGACGCCCTGCACGACCTGGAAGGCCGGGTCCATCGACGCGTAGCGGTGCGCGCTCGGCAGCCACTCGTCGTAGATCTGCTCGTGGCATCCGGAGCGGCCGCACGAGGCGGATCCCGAGAGGGACTTCGGGTGGAGCGCGCCGCCCGTCGAAGTCCTCGCGAGGCTCGGGGCGAACGGGTTCGGCCCGTACTTGTACGAGTAGTCCGCCGGGAGCCGCCACGAGAGATCCGGGGCGCGGTAGAGCGCGGCGGGGACGACGGCCGCGACCACCGCGGCCGCCGCCCAGGCCATGACGGCCGCGCCGGCGCGGAGCTGCGCCCGCCGGTAGAGCGCGCGGATCGCGTCCGAGACCCTGCGGTTCCGCGCGATCAGGACGCCGGCGTGAAGCCCGACGAAGACGAGGGAGGCGATCGAGCTGACGAGGTGGACCTGGTCCCACGCGTACCCGAGGCGCGTGCCGAATGCCGCCTGCCACGTGACGACGGCGCCGCTCGCCGCGCACGCGAGCATCGCGAGGGCCGACGACCAGCCGATGAGCTTCACGTGGTTCATCGGCTGGCCGCGCACGAGCAGGTAGTGCCGCACCGTGTACCACAGGAACGGCGCCGCGAACGCGACGCCGGCCGCGGTGTGGACGAGGACCATGAACTGGTTCGTCACGCTGAAGGGCGCGAGCCAGATCAGAAAACCCGAGAGGCTCTCGAAAAGAAAGAGTCCCGAGACCGCCGCCAGGAGGGAAGCCCTCCACTCCCGGATCGTGCGCTTCTGATGGGGGGGAAGATCGGACGCGGGCAGCATGGGCGCCTCCGGCAACGCGGGCGGAAGTTACGGCCGCGCCGCGCTCCCCGCGTATGACCGCGGTCATATGACGGTGGTCATAGCTCCCATCCCGGCGCCGCCCGAACATGGAGCGCATGAGACACCGCAAGGACTCGTGGCGCATGGCGGAGGCCGGTGCGCCAGATGTCGCAGTCGTGGGCGCCGGACGCGTGGCCTTCCTCGGGGATCTCCAGGGGCTCGATCCCGAATTCGAGGAGCCCAACCCGAGGTCCCTCGCTCTCATCCTCTTTCCCCGCGCAGATCTCGTCCTCGCCGAGGGGTTCACGCGCTCCCATGCCCCGTGCGTCGAGGTTCGGGGGCCAGCGGAGGCCGGGGCGCTGGCGGAGTTCTTGCTTGAGTCTCTCGGGCTTCGGCCACGCCGGGCGGCGGCGTGCGCGCCCGGCACCGTCCACCCGACGCCCGCGGGGGTGCGATGAACACGATCATCGAGCCGTTCAAGATCAAGTCGGTCGAGCCGATCTGGATCACCACGCGCGCCCAGCGCGAGGGGATCCTCGAGCGCGCCGGATGCAATCCATTCCGGATCCCGGCGCGCGACGTCCTCATCGATCTCCTCACCGACAGCGGCACCGCGGCCATGAGCTCCGCGCAGTGGGCCGCGATGATGGAGGCGGACGAGGCGTACGCCTGCTCCTCGAGCTTCGAGCGCTTCGAGGCGAGCGTGAAATCGATCTTCGGCTTCAGGAACATCCTCCCGACGCACCAGGGGCGCGCGGCCGAGCGCATCCTCTTCTCGGTCCTCTGCCGCAAGGGAGACGTGATCCCCGGCAACACGCACTTCGACACGACGCGCGCGAACATCGAGGCGTGCGGCGGCGAGGCGGTGGATCTCCTGATCCCGGAAGGGACGCACCCGGCCGTCGAGCATCCCTTCAAGGGGAACATGGACCTCGGACGGCTCGAGAAGCTGATCCGCGAGGTGGGCCCCGATCGGATCCCGCTCGCGATGATCACCATCACCAACAACGCCGGCGGCGGCCAGCCCGTCTCGCTCCAGAACATCCGCGGCGCCCGGGAGATCCTCTCGCGCCACGGCATCCCCTTCTACATCGACGCCTGCCGCTTCGCCGAGAACGCCTGGTTCATCCGCGAGCGGGAGCCGGGGTACGCGGACCGCTCCCCCCTCGAGATCGCGCGCGAGATCTTCGCGTGCGCCGACGGGTGCACGATGAGCGCGAAGAAGGACGGCCTGGCGAACATCGGCGGCTTCCTCGCGACGAACGACGACCGCCTCGCCTCGCTGGAGAAGGACCTTCTGATCCTGACCGAGGGGTTCCCCACCTACGGCGGGATGGCGGGGCGCGATCTCGACGCCGTCGCCGTGGGGCTCATGGAGGCGCTCGAGCCCGACTACCTCCAGTACCGCGTGGCCTCGGTCCGCTATCTGGGCGATGCCCTCCACCACCTGGGAATTCCGACCGTGCGCCCCCCCGGGGGGCACGCCATCTACGTGGACGCCCGTGCCTTCCTGCCGCACATCGATCCGCTCGACTACCCGGGGCAGGCGCTGGTGTGCGAGATGTACCGGCACGCCGGCATCCGGGCGGTGGAGACCGGGCAGGTGATGTTCGGCCGCCGGGACCCCGTGAGCGGCGTGGAGACGAAGGTGCCGCTCGATCTGGTGAGGCTCGCGATCCCGCGCCGCGTCTACACGCAGAGCCACGTCGACTACGTGGTCGAGGCGATGGGCGAGATCGCCTCCGCGGCGCCCCGCCTGGCGGGGCTCGCCCTCGTCGAGCAGCCCGCCGTCCTTCGCCACTTCACCGCTCGATTCGCCGCGCGCGCGGCGACACGGGAGATCGCGTCATGAGCCCGCTCGAGCCCCGTCCCGCGGCCTCGTTCGAGTTCCAGGAGATCCTCTACGAGAAGCGCGACGCCCGCGCGACGATCACCATCAACCGGCCGAAGAGCTACAACGCGTACACGACCGGGACCCTGACCGAGCTGGTCGCCGCGTTCACCGACGCCTCGCTTGACGATCGCGTCGCCGTCGTCGTCCTCACCGGCGCGGGGGACCGCGCTTTCTGCACGGGCGGCGACGTGAAGGAGTATGAGGAAACGTACCTCCGAAGGCCGCACGACTACTTCAAGTACATGGCCATCTTCCGCGCCTACCTCGAGTCGATCCTCAACTGCGGCAAGCCCGTGATCGCGCGGCTGAACGGGATGGCGGTGGGCGGCGGGAACGAGTCCCAGCTCGCCTGCGATCTCACCGTCGCCGCGGATCACGCCTTCATGAAGCAGGTCGGCGTCCACGTCGGGAGCGTCGCAGCGGGCGGGGCCACGCAGTGGCTCCCCCTCGCCGTCGGCGACAAGCGGGCGCGGGCCATGCTGATGCTGGGCGAGCCCGTCAGCGCGCGGCAGGCGGTCGAGTGGGGGCTCGTCAACGAGCGCATCCCCTCCGTCACCGGGAACGGGACGCTCCTGCCGGACGCGACGCCCGACCAGATCGAATCGGCCCGGAGGCGGCGCGACGGCTTCGCCCTCGACCTCGCCCCCCTCGATCGGCGGATCGACGCCCTGTGCGAGCGGCTCATCGACACGTTCCCCGAGTGTTTGAGGTACACGAAGCGGCAGGCGAGCTTCCTCAAGGAGTTCACCTGGCACCAGACGATCGGCCACGCCCAGGACTGGCTCTCGATCCACTTCGCCTGCCGCGAGCCGCTCGAGGGGATGCGCGCGTTCGTGGAGAAGCGCCCCCCGCGCTACCGGGAGCTCCGGGCCGAGGCCGCGGAGGGAGGTTCACCCGAGTTTCCGTGGGGAGCGTACTCGGCGGCGTGCCCGAAGTGCGGCGCCACCGCGCTTCCCTCGGGCTTCTCGTTCTGCGGATCCTGCGGCGCGCGGGTCGAGGCGTGACGACCGGAGCGGGCTCGGCGATCGTCACCGGGGGCGCAGGAGGGATCGGCCTCGCCGTCGCGCACGAGCTCGCGCGCGCGGGGCATCCGGTCGGCGTCGTCGACGCGGCCGAGCCGGCTGCCGGCGCGCTGAGCGCCCTCGACGTCGAGGGTCGCCCCCACCGATTCGTGAAGGCCGACGTCCGGAGCTTCGCCGCGGCGGAGAGCGCGGTCCGCGAGATCGAAGCCTCCCTCGGCCCCATCTCGGTCCTCGTCGCCTGCGCGGGGATCAGCCGCGATCGCGCGAGCTGGAGGATGACCGAGGAGGAGTGGCGCGAGGTCCTCGACGTCAACCTCACGGGCGCCTTCACCTTCGCCCGGGCCGTCGTGACCGGGATGCGGGAGCGCGCGGAAGGGCGCATCGTCTTCATCTCCTCCATCAACGGCCTGCGCGGCAAGTTCGGCCTCGCCAACTACTCCGCCTCGAAGGCCGGCCTCGTCGGCCTGACCATGACGCTGGCGCGCGAGCTGGGGCCTCGCGGCATCACCGTGAACGCGGTCGCCCCGGGGTTCATCCGCACCGGCCTCACCGCGAAGATGGCGGACGAGCACGTCGAGGCGGCGCGGCGCGAGAGCGCCCTCGGCCGGCTCGGCGAGCCGGAGGACGTCGCGGCGGCGGTCGGCTTTCTCTGCTCGGCGCGCGCCGGGTACATCACGGGCCAAGTGATCCAGGTCGACGGCGGCCAGAACGTCTGAGGCCGGGAAGGAGCCGATGAAGATCGTCCGGTACGAGATGCGGGCGCGCGCCCCCCCGCTCTGCCGCGTCGAGCTGGACGCCCCGGCGCTCGCGGCCGACGACGTCCTGGTCGAGGTCGCCGGCTGCGGGGTGTGCCACACGGATCTCGGCTTCCTTCACGGCGCCGTGCGGACGAACCACCCGCTGCCGCTCACGCTCGGCCACGAGGTGAGCGGCCGGGTCGTCGCCGCGGGCGGACCCGGAGGCGAACCGTGGATCGGCCGCGCGGTGATCGTGCCGGCCGTCATCCCCTGCGGCGCGTGCGCGCTGTGCCTGAAGGGGCGCGGCTCGATCTGCCGCCGCCAGGTCTTCCTCGGCAACGACATCCATGGAGGCTTCGCGTCGCACGTCGCCGTCCCCGCGCGCGGCCTCTGTCACGTCCCCGGATGGGAGCCCGGGCGGCCGGTGGGCGCGGCGAAGATCGAGCTCGCCGATCTTGCCGTCCTCGCCGACGCCTTCACGACGGCGTACCAGGCCGTCGTGCGCAGCGGCCTCGCGAAGGGGGATCTCGCGATCTTCGTGGGCGCGGGAGGGGTGGGAGGGTTCGGGGTGCAGATCGCCGCCGCGCTCGGCGCCACGGTCGCCGCGATCGACGTCGATCCGGCCCGCCTCGAACGCCTGCGCCCGCACGGAGCCTCCCTCACGCTCGGCGCGCGCGACGCCGACGCGAAGGGGATCCGCCGGTCGATCCGCGATTTCGCCGGGGAGCGGGGCCTCCCCGAGACGGAGTGGAAGATCTTCGAGACGTCGGGGACGCCGGCGGGACAGGATCTGGCCTTCAGGCTCCTGACGTACGGGGCGCACCTGTCGGTCGTGGGGTACGCGCCCGCCGACGTCGCGGTGAGGCTCAGCAACCTGATGGCCTTCGACGCCACCGCCTCCGGCAACTGGGGGTGCCTCCCCGAGCGGTATCCCGAGGCGCTCGCGCTGGTCCTCGACGGGCGCGTGGCCCTCGGCCCGTTCGTCGAGCGGCGCCCCCTCTCCACGATCCAGCAGGTCCTCGAGGAGTTCCACGCCGGGAAGATCTCGCGGCGCGCCGTGCTGGTCCCCGACGCCGCGGCGACCCCGGGAAGGAGCTGAGGGATGCTCGAGACGATTCTCGCCCGCGCCGAGGAGATCGCCTTCGACCTCGACCTCACGAGCGTCCGCCGCTTCAAGTCCCATGAGCCTTCGCGCCGGGCGATCGGCTTCATGCCGATCTTCATCCCGCGCGAAATAGTCCACGCGGCGGGAATGCTCCCCGTGGGGTTGATGGGAGGAGGGGATCGCCTGGAGATCATCCGCGGCGACGCCTACTTCCAGTCGTACATCTGCCACATCCCGAGGTCCACGATCGAGATGGGGGTGTCGGGAAGGCTCGCCCCCCTCGACGGCGTCGTCTTCCCCTCGATCTGCGACGTCATCCGCAACCTCTCGGGGATGTGGAAGATCCTCTTCCCCGATCTCTACGTGCGCTACTTCGACTTCCCGCAGACCGACGACGCCGCGCTCGCCGAGGGTTGGTACCGGCACGAGATGGAGTCGATCCGGTCGGATCTCGAGAGGCTGTCGGGGAGGAAGATCACACCGGACGCGCTGCGTGCGAGCCTCGAGGCCTACAACCTCAACAGGCGCCGCGTGCGCGAGGTCTACGCCCTGCGGCGGCAGGCGCCTCATCGGGCCCCCGCCTCCGAGGCCTACGCGGTCCTCCGCGCAGGCAACGTCCTCCCCGTCGAGGAGCACACGGCTCTCCTCGAGGAGTACCTCGCGGCCGCCGCGCGCGTCGATCGCCGTCCTCTCGACAACAGCCGCGTCGTCGTGACCGGCTCGTTCTGCGAGCAGCCCCCCGTGGCGCTCCTGAAGACGCTCGAGCGCGCGGGGTGCGACATCGTCGACGACGATCTGATCCTGGGGAACCGCTTCATCACGGAGGACGTCCCCGTGGAAGGCGATCCCATCGAGGCCCTGGCCGCAGCCTTCGTCCACCGGAGCCTCCCCACGGCGAGCAAGTACGCCGCGCGGGAGGAGAAGGGCGCGTGGCTGGTCCGGAAGGCGCGCGACGCGCGGGCGGAAGGGGTGATCTTCTGCGCGGCGTCGTTCTGCGATCCCGCCCTCCTCGAGGAGCCGATGCTCAAGACAGCGCTCGATCGGGCCGGCATCGCCCACACGTCGTTCAAGTTCTCCGAGGACACGGGCCAGTTCCAGGCGATCCGCGAGCAGGCGGGAACGTTTTCCGACTCGATAAGACTCTGGAGCGAGCCATGAACCCCAGGGATGCCGAAGCGTCGAAAGAGCCCAGTATGTTGCTTCAAAAGGAGCTGCTCGCGGATCACTACACGAGGCTGGCGCGGGCGAAGGCGGAGGGGCGGCCCGTCGTCTACACCTTCGTCCCGGGAAACCTCACCGAGCTCATCTCCTCGCTCGGGTTCCTTCCCGTGCTCCCGGAGATCAACGCGCTGCAGTCGGCGATGCGGAAGAAGTCGGCCGACTTCATCAACCGGGCCGAGAAGATCGGCCACTCCGAGGACGTCTGCACGTACGTGAAGTGCGACATCGGGATGTCGAAGGCGGGCAACCTCGGCCCCACGGGAGAGCCCCTCCCGAAGCCGGACCTCCTGCTGCTTTCTTACACCGGCTGCTTCACCTTCATGAAGTGGTTCGAGCTCCTGAAGCAGGAGTACGACTGCCCCGTCGCGATGCTCCACGTCCCGTACCAGGGGGACGGCGAGATCACCGGCGCGATGATCGCCTACATCCTCGATCAGCTCCGCACCAGCGTCATCCCGCTGATGGAGAAGGTCGCCGGGAGGAAGCTCGACATGTCGGAGCTCTCGCGCCGCCTCGCCCTCTCGTCGCGCGCCGAGGACGACTTCGTCGCGGTCCTCGAGTCGGCGAAGCGCCGGCCGGCCCCGATCGACGCGTACTTCGGCGGCGTCTTCTACATCGGCCCGATCTTCAGCGCCTTCAGGGGGAGCGACGACGCGGTGAGGTACTACGCCGCGCTGCGCTCCGAGGTGGAGCAGCGCGTCGCGGCCGGCGAGGGGCCGATCACCCCCGACGGCCCCATGGGGGAACAGAAGTACAGGCTGGTCGTCGAGGGGCCGCCCAACTGGACGTCGTTCCGGGACTTCTGGAGGATGTTCAGCTCGGAGGGGGCGGTCTTCGTCGCCTCGACGTACACGAAGGTCGGGGGCCTCTACGATGGCGGCTTCCGGCACGACCCCGAGCGCCCCCTCGACTCCCTCGCCCGCTACTGCATGGGGTGCTACACCAATCTGAACCTCCCTTCGCGCATCGATCTCATCGAGCGGTACGTGCGCGAGTACGGGGCCGACGGCTTCCTCATCCACTCGGTCAAGAGCTGCAACTCCTTCTCCGCCGGCCAGCTCCTCATCCTCCGCGAGCTCGAGAAGCGCACCGGCCTCGCCGGGGGGTTCATCGAGTCGGACCTCGTCGACCCGCGGTACTTCTCCGCCGCCAACATCAAGAACCGGATCGAGTCGTACCTCCAGATGATCGAGCAGAAGCGCGGCGGGAAGCGGGGCGCCGCGTGAAGTGCGCGGTGGGGATCGACCTCGGGTCCACGACGACCAAGGCGGTCGCGCTCGACCCGCTCGGCCGCATCCTGGGACGCGGCATCACGAACAGCCGCAACAACTACGACGCCGCCTGCGCGATCGCGCAGAACGAGGCCCTGATCGACGCCCGCTTCACGCTCGTGAGGCGCGCCCTCGCGACGCCGGCGGGGGCGGGGGCGGAATCCTTCGTCGATCACCTCACGCGCTGCTTCCGCCTCGAGCAGCACCTCGACCAGCTCGCGCAGCTCCGCGAGGCCACGCTCGGGGCGGCCGAGAGGCTTCAGGGAAGCGGCGGCGCGCCCGGGCTTCGCGGGACCGTCGAGGGGATCTTCGACTCGATGAAGGAGGGGGCGGGCCAGGCGTTCGCCCGAGGCGCGAAGAAGCGCTCCGACTTCTTCCGCGATCTCGCGGGCGGGACGTACCTCTCGCTCGCCGAGAAGGCCGCGCCGGCGCATGGGATCCCGTTCGAGACGCTGGCCGGGCTCTTCGACAAGTCGATACTCGCCGTCGAGAACCGCACCCCCGAGGAGAATTTCCGAAGGCACATCGACCGCGCCCTCGATCGGGCGCTGCGGGAATCGCCGCCGGCCGACCGCCGCGAGGAATCGCGGCTCAGGTCCGTCGTCGCCGCGACGGCCGGCGAGGATCTCGAAGTCGAGCTCACGGTCGGCACCGGCTACGGCCGCGCGCGCCTCCCCTTTCCGAAGGAACAGATCCGTTTCGAGATCCTCTGCCACGGCCTCGGCGCGCACACTCTCTTCCCCGGAACGGCGACGGTCCTCGACATCGGCGGGCAGGACACCAAGGCGATCCAGATCGACGACGCCGGGATCGTCACGTCGTTCCAGATGAACGATCGGTGCGCGGCCGGGTGCGGCCGGTACCTCGGATACATCGCCGACGAGCTGAACCTCGGGCTCCACGAGCTGGGCCCCCTCGCGCAGACCGCCACGCGCTCCGTCAAGATCAGCAGCACCTGCACCGTCTTCGCGGGGGCCGAGATCCGCGATCGCCTCACGATGGGACAGAAGCGAGAGGACATCCTGTTGGGCCTCCACCGCGCGATCATCCTGAGGGCGATGGCGCTCCTCGCGCGGAGCGGCGGCATCCGATCGGAGTTCACCTTCACGGGCGGGGTCGCGAAGAACCCCGCGGCCGTCGACGCCCTCGCCGGCCTCGTGCGCGAGAACTACGGCGAGGTCCCGATGAACGTCTCGGCCGACTCGATCTTCACCGGGGCGCTCGGGGCCGCCCTCTTCGCGAGGCGCGCGGCCGACGCGACCGCCTCCTCCGCACCGGGAGCCGCGTCGTGACGCTCGCGGCGGGGATCGACGTCGGAACCAGCGCGGTGAAGTGCGCCGTCGTCGCCGCGGGACCGGGCGGCGCGAAGATCCTCGGGACCTCGGAGGGGCGCATCCGCCGGCGCGACACCCGCGCGGTCGTCGCCCTCGTGTGGGAGGAGGCGCTGCGCGCCGCGGAGGTGAGCGCCGATCGGATCGCCTACGTCGCGACCACCGGCGAGGGGGAGATCGTCGAGTTCCGGCGCGGCCACTTCTACAGCATGACCGCGCACGCGCGCGGCGCGCTGCACCTGGCGGGAGGCGCGCGGGCGGCCCTCGACATGGGGGCGCTCCACGCGCGGGCGATCCGCATCGACGGCCGCGGCCGGGTTCTCGACTACCGGATGACGAGCCAGTGCGCCTCCGGCTCCGGGCAGTTCCTCGAGAACATCGCCCGGTATCTCGGCGTGACGCTCGACGAGGTGGGCCGCCTCTCCACGACGGCCGCGAAGCCCGAGAGGGTCAGCGGCGTCTGCGCCGTCCTCGCCGAGACCGACGTCATCAACATGGCCTCGCGCGGCATCGCGACCGCCGACATCCTCAAGGGGATCCATCTCTCGATGGCGGGGCGCTTCGCCCGGCTTCTCGGGGCCGCGGGGATATCCGGCGAGGTGCTCGCCACCGGGGGCCTCGCCGCCGACGTCGGCCTCGTCGCGGCCCTGAGGGAGGAGATCGCCTCGCAAAAGCTCTCGATCACCATCGCGGCGCACCCGCAGTCGGCCCATGCGGGGGCGATCGGCGCCGCCATCTGGGGGGCCTGGCGCCACGAGCGTTTGAAGGAGTCCGCATGAGCACGAACCGAGGTCCGCGAACGACCGCGCCGGACAATCCCCCGGGCGTCCTCGACACCGACGACGTCCTCGTCCGTGCGCTCCGGGCCGACGATCTCGACGCGGTGTCGCGCATCGACGAGAAGATCGGCGGCCGCTCCCGCCGGAAGTACTTCGAGGTCAAGATCGCCTCGGCCCTCACGGACACCGGCGTGAAGATCTCCCTCGTCGCCGAGATCGACGGGGCGGTGGCCGGGTTCCTGATGGGAAGCGTCTTCTACGG
>JACPZX010000083.1 GCA_016195325.1 Acidobacteriota bacterium | reverse complement strand
GAAGGGGACGCGCGGGAAGTAGTGGTGCTCGAGGTGGAAGTTCGACCAGAGGAACGCGAAGTTCCAGAAGAGCGACGACTTCACGAGCGTGCTCCACTGGGCGGGGTTGTCGGGGTTGATGTAGTAGTGCTGCCCGACGCGGTTCATCGCGAAGGCGATCGGGAAGACGAAGAAGTACGGGACCGCGTAGACGCGCCCCATCACCTGCCATCCCGCCCCCACCCAGATCGCGGCGAGGATGGCGACGTGCCCGAGGATCGTCAGGTTCCTCTCGAAGCCGATCCGGGCCCGCAAGCCGGGGTTGTACGTCGCCCCCTCCTTCCGGGCCGCGCGGAAGTAGATGACGAAGAGCGCCGGCGTGAAGTAGAGGGCCTTGTACCAGCGCGCGTTCCTCTTCGGCGAGAGGTGGAACCTCTTCGGGTCGTCGGTGGCCGAGCCCAGGTTGTCGTGGTGATCGAGATGCCAGCGCGAGAACTGGAGGTGCGAGATGCCGCTCGGGAAGGCGTAGAGGATGCCGAGAATCCGGGTGACCCACGGCGTGTTGTCTTTCACCACGGCCTCGTGGATCGCCTCGTGGAGGAGCACCGTGAAGTTGAAGATCGTGAACCCCTGCACGAAGGCGAGGGGGATCCAGACCCACGGCTCCGGGCGCGTCGCCAGGAAATAGCTCGCGAGGCCCAGGATTGCGAACTGACGGAAGACGACCAGGAAGTGCCGCCACGCCCTCCGCTCGTGGAGCTTCTTCAGCTCGGCGTGCGGAATCGCCGCCTGGAGGCGGCGCTTCAGATCGAGACTGGCCTGCACGTAGAAATGGCTCTTCGCCGGGTTCAGAGCCATCGCGTCTTTGAGGTCCATCGCCCTATAGGATACGCTTTCCGGCGCGTCTCGCCACCTGAAGAACCACGAAAACCCCCATCCCTACGGGGTTTCCATCCCGAGCTGCCACGAGAGGAATTCGGCCTCGAGGGAGATGTCCGCGACCACCTGGGTCAGCGGCTTTCCTCCGGAGTGCCCCGACCGTGTGTCGTACAGGAGCATCACCGGGCGCCCCGAAGTCGTCGCCCACTGGAGCGCCGCCGTCATCTTCCGGGCCTGGAGAGGAGGCACGCGCGTGTCCTCGTCGCCGCTCGTCAGGAGCACCGCCGGGTAGGCGGCCCCCTTCGTCACCTTCTGGTACGGCGAATAAGCCTTCAGGAACGTGAACTGGTTCGGATCGCGGGCGTCGCCGTACTCGAGGAGCGCCGGCGGGTTGTTATTCTCGAAGAAGGGGTACCGGAGCATGTCGAGATCCGGGTACTCGCACAGGACGGCGCGGAAGAGATCGGGGCGCTGGGTGAGGGCCGCCCCGACGAGAAGCCCCCCGTTGCTCCCCCCGCGGATCGCGAGGCGTGACGGCTTCGTGTAGTGGTTCGCCACGAGCCACTCCGCCGACGCGATGAAGTCGTCGAAGACGTTCTGCTTCTTGTCGAGCATCCCCGCGTGGTGCCACTCCTGGCCGAACTCGCCACCCCCGCGCAGAGTCGCGACCGCGTACACGCCCCCCTGCTCCGCGATCCACACCGCGAAGTTGGCGAACGACGGGGCGACGCTCACGTCGAAGCCGCCGTACCCGTACAGGAGCGTGGGACGGTTCCCGTCCAGCGGGATGTCCTTGCGGTGGACGATGAAAATCGGAACCTGCGTTCCGTCCTTGGACGTCGCACGAACCTGCTTCACCTCGAACCTGTCGGGGTCGATGGGGACGGCGTCGCGCGACCACAGGCGGCTCTCCCCGGTGGCCGTATCATATATATAGGTGGTCCGGGGGACGGTGAACGAAACGAATTCGTAGAAAGCGTACCGCTGCCCCCAGCGCCCCTCGGGAGCACCCGCCGTCCCGAGCCCCGGGAGCTTCAGCTCCCCGGACTTCTTCCCGTCGAGACCGTAGATGTCCACGCGCGACGTCACGTCGTGGAGGGTGTGGACGAAGATGCGGTCTCCGGCCAGCGAGATCTCCTGGATCGCATCGGGCCCCTCGGGGACGATCTCGCGCCACGTGTCCTTCGAAGGGCTCTTGAAGTCCACCGCGATCACGCGTCCCTTCGGGGCCTTGTAATCGGTGCGGATCACGAGGGTGTCGCCGGCGATCTGCGCGTTGAAGAGGGCCTTCTCGTCCCTGGCGATGGGGAGGATCTTTCCGTCGGGGAGCTCCTGCGCGTACACGTCGCTCGTCGCCCATCCCTGTTGCACGCCGATGAG
>JACPZX010000082.1 GCA_016195325.1 Acidobacteriota bacterium | reverse complement strand
GGGCGTCCTCGCCGTCTCGTTCCTCGTCCACGATCCGGCATGGTCGCGCGCGATGCGCCTCTTCATTCCGCTGCTCTACGCCAATCACGTCCACACCTTCATGGAGCAGCTTCTCTTCTGGCGCAAGGAGTTCGTCTACGCCTCGCGCATCAATCTCGCCCTCGCCGTCGTCGAAGCCGTCCTCGCGATCGCCGGCACGATCCGCTTCGGCCTGGACGGCCTCATCGTCGGCACCTTCATCGGCTACGCGCTCGCGGCCCTCGTCCAGCTCCGGTGGATCCGCTTCGACATCGGCTTCGCCTTCCGCTGGTCGACGTACGCCGATCTCGTCAAGATTGGCTTCCCGTCGCACGTCAACGGCCTTCTCTACAACCTGCTCATGAGCGTCGATCGCATGCTGATCCTCCCGGTCCTGGGGCTCGAGGGGGTAGGTCTCTATGGCCTCGGGATGACCGTCAACGACTACCTCTTCCAGTTCTCGTACGCCCTCGGCAACGTCATCTCGCCCCGGCTCGTCGAGAGGTGGAGCGAGAGCGAGTCGATGGAGTCGATGCGCCCGATCGTCGAGCGTCCCACGATCGTGATCGCGATGGCGACCCCCATGATCCTCGGCGCCGTCTACTTCGCCTCCGCGGGGGCCGTCGAGACCGTGCTCCAGAGCTTCCGCGAGGCGCTGGCGCCCCTGCAGATCCTCCTTCTCGGGACCTACTTCTCCTCGCTCCACCGGGGCCTCAGCTCCTTCTTCCTGGCCATCCGGAAGCAGGCCCGCCTGCTCCCCGTCTACGCGGCGGCGATCGGGCTCAACGCGGCCCTCGTCTCCGCGGCCCTGACGCTCGGGTGGGGAATCCGCGGAGTCGCCGCGGCGACCTCGACGACGCTCGCCGCCTTCAGCCTCTCGATCATCTGCATGGCGCGGGCCTTCTTCGTCCGGGGCGTCGCCGCCCACGTTTCCTTCACGGCGAGGCTCCTCGCCCCGCTCGCGTACGGCATGGCCTGCGTCCTCGCGGGGGAAGCGGCCTCGAGGGCGGCCGGAGGCGCCGCTTCCCCGTGGCTCTCGGCGGGCTCGGGGCTCGTGGCCTTCTGCCTCCTCTACTCGCCGGTCCTCCTTCTCGCGTGGCACTGGTACGGCCGCGGCCTCATGCCCGGGCGCCGCGCGGCGTAGCGCGCGCGCCCTCGCCTCACTGGATGTAGCCGAGGGATTTCAGCTTGGCCCGATACTCTCCGTCCATCTCGGGATCCGCGACGCGCACCGGGCGCGAGCGCGGCCCGTACGACGCGACGGAGACGCGCGGGAGCAGCGCCGTCGCCTCCGGCGTGAACGCCGCCTCGACCGCCCGGCCCGGCATCTCCTTGCTGATGGGAAGGCCCAGGTAGTAGAGGACCGTCGGCGCGACGTCGTAGACGTGGACGCGCCCGGGCGAGAAGCCCGGGCGGACGCCGCTCCCGTAGAGCGCGAAGATCCCGTCGGGCTTGCGCCAGTGGCTGGTGCCGTCGTAGCGCCAGCCGTGATCCGACACGACGACGAGCAGGTCCCCGGGCTGCAGGAGGGCCATCTGGCGCCCCACGAGCGCATCCATGCGCTCGTACACCGCCTTCAGCATCGCCTGCTTCTCGTCGATGATCTCCTTCGACACCTTCGCCTCGCGCGGCACGTCCATGTTCTCGCCGAAGACCGTCTCGGAGAGATGATGCGACGTCGTGTCGCACCCCTGGAGGTAGAGGGCCGAGAGGGAGTAGTCGCGCCGGTCGAAGCGATCGAACAGGGTCGTCGCGATCTGATCGCGCGTGTCCCAGAAGACGTTGTTGGTGACCTTCACGGCGAGGGGCGTTCCCTCCCCCGAGGACGTGGCCAGCCCCCCCTTCACCGTCTCCTCCATCACCGACATCACGTCCGGCCAGATCGCCGCCGGGAACACCCGCTGCGCGCCGCCGGTGAGGCGGTGAATCCTCTCCGCGCTGATCTCGTCCCACGGGATGGCGTAGTTCGAGATCATCACGCCGCGCTGCGGCTCGGCCGGAAACGACGCCCACCAGTTGACGACGAGGGACTCGCGGTTGAACGCCGAGAGGATCTCCCAGAGCGCCTTCGACGTCCGCGTGGTCGAGCTGACGGGGATCTTGGGGAAGACGCGGCTGTAGAGCGGCTCGAGGAAGTTGAAGTTCAGGCGCTGCACCGTCATGTCGAACATCGACGAGTACATCTCGGAGAAGTACTGGACCGAGTGGTGCCCCGGATCCATCCCCGTCGCGATCGAGGTCCACACGACCGGAGAGAACGGGGAGACCGTCTCCTCCGGGGCGGTGACCCCCTTCTCATGAAGCGCGGCGAAGCTCGGCAGGCCTCCGGCCTTGATCAGGGGGTCGATCACCGTCCAGTCCGCGCCGTCGAGACCGAGCAGGACCACGCGGTTCCCCTTTCGCTTCGCGGCGTCGTCCGGCGCGCCCCCGGTCGAAGCGGGCTTCGCCGCGGGGGTCGAGATCGCGAGCGCCTCGATGTCGAGGCTGACCTGGTTCGGCCTCGACAGGACGAACATGGTCACCCAGAACCCGGCGGCGGCGGTGAGCCCGACGAGCGTGACGGCGAGGCGTCCCCGGTGCAGAGTCTCGCCGAGCTTTCGGAACCAGCGGAAGGCGACCGCCGCGAGGAGCATCGCCGCGACGAAGACGGCGGCGTTGAGCGGCAGGCGGCGCGGGCTGAAGAAGCCGAGGTCCTTGTGAAGGTAGAAGACCGACGCGCCGAAGGCGAAGGAGATCCCGACGACGCCGACGAGAAGCGCCGCGAGCGTCTCGTCGCCCGTCGCGCGGGCGCCCCCCCGCGCGAGCCTCAGGAAGACGGGGGTCACGAGAGCGAGAAACCCGAGCCAGAAGACCAGATGCGTCGCCCACAGGAAGAGGACCAGGCGATAGTTCCCCGTCGAGAGGAGGTGGGGATCGCCGTAGATCACTCCGAGGAGGTCGAGCGGTGTGATCAGGATCGCCGTTCTCAGCACGCTCTTGAACATGGATCGGGGATCTCCTCGCCGCAGGGTGGGCGATCATAGGGCCTTGAGGGGATGGGGTAAAGCCCGGCGGGCCTCCCCCGTCAGCCGGCGTCGACGAGCCGGACGAACTCGGCCTCCTCGAGGATCGAGAGGCCGAGATCCCGGGCCTTCTTCAGCTTTGAGCCCGCGGCCGCGCCGGCGACGACGTGGGTGACCTGCCGCGAGATGGCGCCGGCGGTGCGCCCGCCACGCGCCTCGACGAGCGCCTTCGCCCTCGATCGGGGCATGGAGGCCATCTCCCCCGTGAAGACGAAGACCATCCCCGCGAGCGGCCCGGCGTCCTCGGGGGGCGGGGGCTCGGCGTGGACTCCCGAGGCGATGAGCTTCTCCACGACCCTCCTGTTGTCCGGGTCGTCGAGGAACCCGCGGAGCGACGCCGACACCTCGGGCCCGACGTCGGGGATCTCCTCCAGCCGCTCCCGCGTCGCGTCCAGAAGGCCCGCGATCGATCCGATGTCCCGCGCCAGGACGCCCGCGAGCGTCGCCCCGACGTGACGGATTCCGAGGGCGTGGATGAGGCGGGCCAGCGTCGCGCTCTTGGATCTCTCGATCGAGTCGAGGAGGTTCCTCGCCGACGTCGGGCCCATGCGCGGAAGGGCGGCGAGGGGATCGAGCGCCAGCGCGTAGAGATCGGCCGGGTCCCTCACCATCCCGGTGGCGACGAGCTGGTCCACGAGCTTCTCGCCGAGGTGATCGATGTTCATCGCCTCCCGGCCCGCGAAGTGGAGGATCCTTCCCTTCACCTGCGCGGGGCAGGCGATGTTCGGGCACCTGGAGATGACCTCCCCTTCCGCCTTCGAGGCGCGCGCGCCGCACGCGGGGCAGACCGCGGGCATGAGGAAGGGCTGCGAGAAGGCGGGGCGCATCTCCGGGACGACGCGGACGACATCGGGAATCACGTCTCCGGCCCGCGTCACGACCACCGTGTCCCCTTCGCGCACGTCCTTCCCGTCGATCATGTCCTGGTTGTGGAGCGTCGCGCTGCTCACGACGACGCCGCCGACCCGCACCGGGGCGAGGATGGCGACCGGCGTGAGCGCGCCGGTGCGCCCCACCTGCACCTCGATGCGCTCGAGGCGCGTGACCGCCTCGCGCGGAGGGTACTTGTACGCCACGGCCCAGCGGGGATTGCGGGCCCGCGCGCCGAGCTCTCGCTGGAGCGCGATCGAGTCGACCTTGATGACGACGCCGTCGATCTCGAAGGGGATCACCTCCCGCGCCCCCCCCAGCTCGTCGAAGTAGGCCTGCACCGCCTCGAGCCCGGTGCAGATGCGCCCGCGACGCGTCGCGGCCGGAAGCCCCCACGCGGCGATCCTCTCCATCGCCTCGCTCTGCCGGGTGAAGGCGGCCCCCTCGAGGCGCCCGATCCCATGGACGACCAGCCTGAGCGGGCGGCGCGCGGTCAGCGCCGGATCGAGCTGCCGGAGCGAGCCGGCCGCCGAGTTGCGCGGGTTGGCGAAGGTCTTCTCCCCCCGCTCCTGGTTCTCCTCGTTCAGCCGGGCGAAGTCGGCCTTCTCCATGTAGATCTCGCCGCGCACCTCGAGAAGCGGCGGCGCGTCCCCTGGAGCACCAGAGGCACGTTGCGGATGGTGCGCGCGTTCGGCGTCACGTTCTCGCCGACGCGCCCGTCCCCGCGCGTCGCGGCGACGGCGAGCCGGCCGCGCTCGTAGACCAGCTCGAGCGCCGCCCCGTCGACCTTGGGCTCGCACCAGTAATCGATCGGCGGCCCCTCCCCGATCTGCGAGCGGATCCTTTCCTCCCACGCGGCGAGCTCGCCGGCGTCGGCGACGTTCTCGAGCGAGAGCATCGGCTCCGTGCGGACGTAGGGGTCGAACCCGTCGGCCGGGGCTCCCGCGACGCGCTGCGTGGGTGAGTCGGCGGTGACGAGCGAGGGGTTCCGGGCCTCGAGCTCGGCGAGCTCGCGGAAGAGGCGGTCGTAGTCGGCGTCTGCGATGGTGGGGGCGTCGAGGACGTAGTACCGGCGATCGTGCTCTCTCAGCTCGGCGCGCAGGCCCTCGATGCGGCGGCGGGCGTCACCTTGGGAGATCGTCATCTGGTGGGCCGTGTAGGATTTGAACCTACGACTTCTACCGTGTGAAGGTAGCACTCTCCCACTGAGTTAACGGCCCTCCCCGTTCCGTGGGGCGCAGGAATATATCACGGGTCACAGACGACGGGAATCGATCTCGGCGTCGAGCGCCGGGGGGACGTCGAGCAGCCGACGCTCCTCCCCGCGCTTGAGCGCGATGCGCACGCTGGATTCGGCGCGGCCGTCGCCGTAGCGCGCGGCGATCCTCGCCGCCTCGATCAGCACCTCCTCGCCGGCGTCCCCCTCGACAATCGTCACGGGGCCGACGTGCTCGGCGGCCCGGAGCTCCCATCTCCCCTCCGCGAAGCGCTCGAGGAAGGCGTTCTCCCCTTCGTCGCGCCCCACGATCACCTTCGTGGCCGGCCCGAGGCGGAAGTGGCGCCCGACCTTCAGGAGGATGATCTCGTCGCGCGTGATCTTCCCCTCCGCCGCCGGGTGGGAGAGCTTGTCCATGAACTTCCGCGCGAAGTTCTCGTCCGCGAGGTAGCAGCACCCCCCCGACGGCTGCGGGTAGTCGACGACGCCGAGGCGCCGGGCGAGCTCGGCCTGCGGGCGGCGCGAGCGTCCGCGGATCGACAGCAGGCGCCCCCGATCGATCAGCCCCTCCTTCTCGGGAATCGTCGGCGGCATGTACTGGGCGGAGAGAGGGCGCAGGAGGCGCCCGGCGAGGCCGGTCTCCTTCTCGATCAGGCGCAGCGACGCCATGTGCTGCGAGAAGGGGCGCTGGCCCAGGACCTCGCCTGTGAAGACGAAGTCGGCCCCCTCGTCGAGCATCACCTGGCGCGCCCTCTCGAGCATGAAGATGCGGCAGTCGATGCACGGGTTGGCCTTCGAGCCGTACCCGTGCTTCGGCGCCTTCACCATCTCGAAGTACTCCTCCGCCACGTCGATCACGCGGATCTCGACGTCGATGTCCGAGGCGGCCCTGAGCGCCTCGTTCCGAAGGCGGCGCGGGTCCTCGCCCTGGCGGCCTATCGCCCGGCGATGATCGGTCATGCAGAAGCCGGTCGAGAAGTTGAGTCCGACGACCCTGGCCCCCGCCTCCTTCAGGATGGCGGCCGCGAGCGTGCTGTCGAGGCCTCCCGACATCAGGCCGACGCCGAAGGCGGCGCGCGGCGGTGTCGCCGTCGTCTCAGGCATCGCGCCCGCGCCTTCCCGCTCCCTTGCGAACGTAGACGTGCATCTCGCTCCCCTCGGCCCGATGGCCCAGATAGTCGTGGCCGTTCGAGCGGCACCACGACGGCATGTCGATCAGGATGACGCGGTCGTCCGAGAGAACCTCGAGCGTCTCCCCCGGACTCATCTTCGAGAGCCGGTCCGCCGTCCGGATGATCGGGACGGGGCAGTACAGCCCCACGGTGTCGATCGTCGCGTCGGCGTTCACGAAACCTCCGAGACCGAAAGGCGCCGCAGGCGCTCGACGGCCGCGCGAAACGCCGGGGCGACCCTTTCCGCGTCGTCGCGCGTCGTCGCCCGGCCCGCCGCGAAGAGAACCGAGCCCTGCGCGAGGCGCGCCGGCACGCCCATCGCCTCGAGCACGTGGGAGGGCCTGCCCGCCTCATCGTAGCAAGCGGAGCCGGTGGCCGCCGCGATGCCTGCGCGCGCGAGGTCCAGCAGGAGTGACTCGCCGTCCGCGCCCGAGACGGAGACGTTGACCAGCGCCTCGACGCGGGGCGCGCCCGCCCCGTTCAAGGTGACCCTCGGGAGGCCGGTGAGCCCCTCGAGGATCGCGCGCCCCGCGGACCAGGATCGCTCCACCCAGCCGCTCCGCTCGATCATCGCCAGCGCCGCCGCCTCGCCAAACCCCGCGAGGAGCGCGATGGGCGCGGATCCGCCGCGCCGTCCCCCCTCCTCCACGCCCCCCTCGACGAGCGGCGCGAGGCGCACGCCGTCCCTGACGAAGAGCGCCCCCGCGCCCCGTGGCCCGTACATGCGGTGCGCGGACAGCGTGATGAGGTCGGCGCCGAGATCCGCCGCGGAGAGGGGGAAGTGGGCGGCGGCCGACGAGGCGTCCACGTGGAAGAGCGCCCCGGCGGACCTCGCGCTCTCGCCGATCTCCCGCACCGGCTGCACGACCCCGGTCTCCGCGTTCACCCACTCCACGGAGACGATGAGGACGTCGTCGCCGAGGGAGGCGGCGAGCCGGCCGCGATCCAGGAGGCCGAGGCGGTCGACCGGGACGTCCTCGACGGCGAACCCCCGCCGCGCGAGCGAGCGCGCGGGATGGCGGATCGGTGTCGGCGCGGTGGCGCTGACGAGGAGGCGCCGCCTCTCCCGCCCGGCCCGGGGCGCGAGAGCGGCCCCCTTCAGCGCGAGGCTCGAGGCCTCGGCCCCTCCGGAGGTGAAGACGATCTCGTCCGGCGAGCCGCCCACGAGAAGGGCGACCCGCTCCCTCGCCTCGGCGAGGAGACGCGCCGCGAGGCGGCCGTCCGAGAGAAGGCTCCCTTCGACGCGCGGATCCTCCTCGAGGCACGCGACGACCCGATCGCGCACGCGCGGGTCGAGCGGGGTCGTGATCGCGTGCTTCAGATACACGGCGCGCTCCGAGGGCATGCGCGGGCCTCCTTTCGGGAGAGTCGGCGAGTATAGCGTGCGCGGATCCTGTTTTTCGCGCAAACCTCAGAGCCGGCATGGCTTGTTTGACTCTCGATCGGGCGTGCACTACGCTCCGCCGGCCTGAACGACAAGCCGGTTTCAGGAGGCCCCGGTCCCGGGAAATGACCCAACCTACCCGCCAGATCGTCGTCATTCTCTGCGGCTGGGCGATCGCCGCGTCGGCCGCCGGAGCCGAGGGGAAGAAGCAGCCCGAGCCCGGCCTCATCGCGGCCTCCGACGCCATCCGCCAGACCTTCCGGCTGCGACAGGCCGCCTCGCTCTCCGCCGCCCTGCCGAACGCCGGCAAGATCTACGTCTCCGTGAAGATCATCGCCGCCGAGCCCGGCTTCTACTCGCGCGATCAGCTCGAGGCCCTGCTGAAGCAGACCTTCGCCATCGCGCAGACGGTCGCGTTCCACATCAACATCGACCTGTCGTCCGAGGAGTCGAAGGACCGCGGCGTCGCCGTGTGTCCATCCGTCTGGAGCTACCAGTCGCACGGCGTGAGGACCGATCTCAACCTGAGGTTCCAGCTCGCCCGGCAGCAGGAGAAGTGGCAGCTCGTCGAGATCCTTGAGATCCGCTGAGCGACGGATGGCGGTCACGACGCGACGCGCGCTCGTGAAATCCACCGTCGGCGCCGTCGCGCTCGCCTCGGCGACGGCCCTCGACGCCGCGCTGGACTCCTCCCCCCTCCATCCGGGCACGCACGTTCTGGTCATCCTCGTCGCCGCCGCGCTCGCGGCGTCGGGGGCGAGGTCCCTGCTCCGGCCGAAGGCGAGGCCGAAGGTCCTCGCGCTCACGACCGTCATCGTCTCGATCGCGGCCATCGCCCTCTCCGCGAACGGGCTCGTTGACCGCTCGCAGCGCGCGGGCCTCGCGGAGGCTTGGCATGACGAGGAGACGGCCCGCCTCGAGCGCCGGGCCGACCTGCTCCAGGTCTCGGTCGACAGACTCCTCGATCGGATCGAGGAGCCGATCGCGCGGGCCCGCGAGCTGGCGGCGCGGGCCCCGAAGAGCGGGCCCCCCGACACGCGCGACCGGGCCTTCGAGTTCGTCCGCCAGATCAGCGCCGGCCGCCCCGCCGCGAACTCCCGGTTGTCGATCACGCTCTTCGATTCCGAGCGCCAGGCGCTGGCGTGGACCGGCGGCGTGCACGCGGTCCCGACGGAGCTGCTGGTCCTCTCGATCCCCCCCGCGTCGACGAAGGTGGTCGCCGTCGACGCCGACGGGCTGGCGCGCTGCCTGGCCCTCGCCCACCCCTTCAAGGATTCGGATCTCCTGCTCGTCGTCGAGTCCTCCATCCGATCGATCTACGACCCGAGGGTCCTCGAGGAGGCGATCCCTCCTCCGGCGCTCCTTCCCGAGATCGACCGGATCGCCTTCACCTCCTACCGGCGCCCGCCGCTCGCCCTCCAGGATCTCTTCCAGCGGGAGGGAGAGCGTTTCGCCCCCGAAGGGACCTCGCGGCCGATGCTGAACGTGGCGGTGCGCGCGAGGGATCGCTCGCTTCTCGGGTACGTGACGCTCACCGGGCGATCCGCCGAGGCGGCGGAGGACGATCTCGCGGGGCGCCATCGCCGCGCGGCGGGCCTCATCGTCCTTGCGACAGGGGGGCTCCTCCTCGGCATGGCCATCCTCCCGAGGTCGGGGTCGACACAGGTCCCCTCGGGGCGCGAGCTCGGCATCCAGATCACGCGCATCGCCGGGGTCTGGGGGTTCCGATGCCTCTTCATGCTCTTCCCGCTCCCGATCACCCTGGGCGGGCAGGCGCTCGACGATCCGGCGCTCTTCTCCACCAGCGGGTTCCTGGGGCTGTTCGGCTCGCCGGAGGCCTTTCTCCTCACCGCGATGGCGCTCCTCGCGACCGGCGTCGTCACGTCGCTCGCGACGACGCGCGTCATCACGGCGGCGACCGGATCCGCGCGGCGGCGCGGCGCGTGGTGGTGCCTCGCCCTCCTCCTGGTGTCCGCGTTCGTGCTGGGGGCGACCGTTCCGGCGGAGGCGTCCATCTTCGTGAAGAACGCGCGCGTGGACATCCTGACGGCGCAGCCGCTCAGCCCGTCGGCGGCGCGCCTCACGATGCAGATCGCGGCCGTCTTCGCGCTGATGGGCCTCGTCCTTCCCCTGCTGACCTTCGCCTGGGGGGCGATCTGGGCCGCCCCGTTCGGGCTGGCTCGCGGTGCGCCGCCGCCGCCTCTCCCGACGGAGGAGACGCTCCGGTGGATCGCGCTCCTTCTCGTCCCGGCCGCGTTCGGATCGTGCGTGGTCCTCGAGCTGACGCTGCAGCCCGCGGCCACCGAGGCGCTGCGCGAGTTCGTCGAGCAGGACCTGATCACCATCGTGAAGTGGGCGCCCACCGAGAGGCGGCTCGCGCTCCAGGACGCAATCCGCTCGATCGAGAGCTTTCCCGCGCTCGCCGATCGCGTGGCCGCGACGGATCCCGGCGGCGACCCGACGCTCGCGTACGATCTGTGGCAGGCAACCCCCCTCGCCACCAAGAGGTACAGCGCCTCCCTCTTCGTGGTGGACGCGGCCGGGCGCCTCCTGAGCCGTTACTCCCGGAACTTTCCCCCGATCCTCGACGAAGGGCGCCAGGAGCCGGAGGATCCCGGCGAGGATCAGATCGTCCCGTTCGTCGCCGGGCCTCGAGGCCGGGAGGTGCGCGCGCTCCACGTCCACACGATCCTGCGCCGCCACGGCGTGGCCATCGGCGCGGTGACGGTTCACCTGCGCTTCGACTTCGGGAGCCTCCCGCCCCTTTCGCTGCCGACCCCCATCGAGGAGGCGCTCGGCGAGGAGAGCCGGGTCAGCTCGCTGCTCCCGCCCTGGGCGCGATCGATCGGGCTTTCCGTCTACGACTCGCAGGGCCTCCCCCTCGCCGCGAGCGCCCGGGAGACCCCGCTCCCCCCCGAGCAGCGGGCCCTCGTCCTGACGGACTCCTCGGCGAGACGCTGGCTGGTGCGGCGGATCGCGGGTGTGAGGACGCACGAGCTCTTCTTCAGCACGGCGGATCCGACGACTCCCGCGAACTACCTGGTCGCTCTCAGCTTCCCCGAGCCCGGATGGATCACCCGCGCGGCCCGGGCGCTGAAGTTCCTCGCCCAGGGGGTCGCGTGCCTGATGCTCCTCATGGCGCCGTGGTGGGCGGCCTCGGCGGTGAGGCTCGGCTGGCGGATGAGCCCCTTCCGCCTCGTCGAGACGCTGACCCGCACGCACTACCGGCGCCTCGTGGCGGCGTTCCTCACCGCCTCCGTCGCCCCCCTGACCGTCCTCGCCGTCGCCCTCACCGAGTACATCACCTCGGAGATCGAGATCGACGTGCGGGAGAGGGGCTGGACGGTCCTCAAGGCGGCGCGGGACCAGCTCGAGGACTTCGCCGTCGTGCAGGGGACCGAGGGCCCGTTCGACGACGCCTACCTCTACAACCTGACCGAGACGGTGGGCGAGGAGCTGAGCCTCTACACGAACGGCGTCCTCCGCGCGACGAGCCAGCGCGAGATCTACCTGTTCGGCGGGGCGCCGATCCGCCTCGACGGCGACGTCTACCGCGCGATCGAGATCGAGGGGCAGCGGGTGGTCCTCGGCAACGTCGAGATCGGCGGCCGGACGTACCGGACGATCAACGGCGTCGTCTCCCTGGGGCTCGCCGGAGAGGGGGTTCTCTCCATCCTCCTCGCGTCCCAGCCCGCCGAGGTCGAGCGAAGGGCGCTCGAGGTCTACGACGTCCTGCTCCTGACGACGGCGTCGGTGCTGATCTTCATGACGATCCTCGCGTACGCGCTCGGCCGGCGCATCGCCGCGCCGATCCGGCGACTCTCGGCGGCGGCGGCCCGCATCACGCTCGGCGATCTCAACGCCGAGGTCGAGTCGCTCACCCGCGACGAGACGGGCGATCTGGTCGCGTCGTTCAACGCGATGGCCAGGGCGCTCCGGCGGCAGAGGGACGATCTCGAGCAGCGAGGCAACTACATCGAGAAGATCCTCCTCAACGCGACGACGGGCGTCCTGTCGGTCGATTTTCGCGGGCGCGTCGTCACGATCAACCCCGCGGCGGTGATGATCCTCGGCATCCGGGACCTCGGCGCGGGGCAGGATCTCCTCGCCCGGCTCTCGGAGTCGAAGGACTTCGACTCGCTTCGCGGAGCGCTGCGCCACGCGCTCGACGCCGCGCCGCAGCCGAGGGAGATCGAGTCCGAGATCGGCGCCGCGGCCGAGACCCGGCACGCGCGCACCCGCATCGTCCCTTTCCTCGAGGGGTCGGGCTTCCTGATCTTTCTCGACGACGTGACCGAGACCGTGAGGTCGAACCGTCTCAGCGCGTGGGCCGAGATGGCGCGCCGCATCGCGCACGAGATCAAGAACCCGCTCACGCCGATCCAGCTCTCCGCGGACCACCTGAGACGCGTCTTCGCGGACGGCTCGCCCGGCTTTCCCGCGGTCCTCGAGGAGTGCCTGCGCACCATCGGCGAGCAGGTCGTGAGCCTGCGGGCCATCGCCGCCCAGTTCGGCGATTACGCGCGCGTGCCGGAGATGCGCCGCGAGCCGACGCCGATGCGGGAGTTCCTCGAGGAGGTCATCCGCCCGTACCGGGCCGCGCCTCCCCTGGGCGTCGTCGTCGAGTGCGATCTCGACGGCGATCTCGGAACGATGGAGATCGACCGGACGATGATCTCCCAGGCGCTGGTGAACCTCATCGAGAACGCCCTGCAGGCGATGCCGCGCGGCGGGAATCTCATGCTGAGGGCCGAGTCGGGCGGCCCTCCGGGGTCGCGAAGCCTGCGGATCTCCATCTCGGACACGGGGGTGGGGATGGACGGTGAGGCTCTCGCGCGCGCGTTCGAGCCTTACTTCTCGACGAAGGGGACCGGGACCGGGCTCGGCATGGCCATCGCCCGGCGCGCCGTCGACGAGCACCGGGGGCGCATCGAGCTGTCGAGCGCCCCGATGAAGGGGACGACGGCCCGGGTGATTCTGCCGGTCGACTGAGGGCCCGGGGGCCTAGGCGTCGTCCTCCTCCGCCGCGTCGTCGTCATCGTCGTCGTCATCGGCGTCGTCGACATCGTCGTCGACGTCGTCCACGAGCTCGAGCTCCAGAGGCCGCAGACTGATCACTTCCATCTCGGCGCCGCACTCGACGCAGGTCAGCGTGTCACCGACCTCCGCCTCTCCGGTCTCCAGTTCTGCCTCGCAGGCGATGCAGGTCGCCATCGGTCGTCCTCCTACGGTATTCGGCGCCACATGCGTGTGAACCGTCGTCGCGCTCTGTTCGCAGCGGGCCGCGGATGCTAACACAGCGTCTCTTCGAGCCGCAACGTTTCCGGAGCCCCGGCGGTGGTCGCCACGGCCTAAGGTCGCGCCGCGATCGCGCCGGCGATCGCCCCCGGATCCGACAGCCCCTCGCGGCAGCGATCGCCCACGCACACCGTCGCCGTCCTGACGCCCGGCGCGGCGTTCTCCACCACCCGGCCCGGGGCGTAGGCCTTGAAGGCGGCGAGCCGCAGGGCGCGCGCGGGGCCGTCTCCGGCCGGAACGGTGATCCTCACCTGCGCCGCCACGAGCGCGTCGAGGGCGACGCCGACCGTCGCGAGCCGCTGATCGAGAGCGAGGGCGTGGCGGCTCGCCCATTCCACCGAGCGCGTGGCGACGCGGGCGAGAGTTTCGTCGTGCGTCCGCGCGGCGACCCGCGACAGGAACAGCGCCGCCGATCCCGCAGGCGACGGGGTGACTCCGTCGAACGGGATTTTGCGGCGCAGTTTCAGATAACCCGCGGCGTTCGGATCCTGGAGGATGTCGTACAGGCCTCCTCCCTCCTCGTCCCCGAAGGCCTTCGGCACCCCCGCGGCGACGGCCGACGCGGCGGCGAGGTATCGGGGCTCCCCGGTGATCTCGTGAGCGTCGAGCAGCGCCGCGCCGAGGAGAACCTGGTCGGCCATCAGGATCGGGGAGGAGGGAGCGCGTCCCGGATCGAGTCGATGGGGCACGCCGTCCCCCGGTGACTCCTTCGAGAGGATGGCGTCGAGCGACGCCAGCGCGGCGTCGATGGCGTCTCGCCGGTCGAAGACCGCTCCGGCGTGGACGAGGCCGGAGGCCGCGAGGGCGGTCGAATCGAGGTATCGGGCCTCGCTCACCGGCGGCGCCGGCCTCAGTTTCCGGATGGCCGCGAGCGCGTCGACGATGCGGGTGGCGGTGAGGCGGAGCGTCCCCGCGTCCACCGAGGCCCCGCGGGCGGCCTCGCCCGGGTCGAGGACCTGCTTGAGCGTGAACCTCGGCGGAAGGCCGAGCAGCAGCTCCCCCTCGTCCCGGAATCCGAAGAGAGCGCGCGCCCACTTCAGATCGTCGGCGGGGAGCGCCTGCTTCACCTCGGCGACGGTGAAGGTGTAATAGCCGGCCTCGTCCCGAACGTCGCTCGACGGCGCGATCTGCGAGTAGAACCCGCCGTCGGGAGATCTCAGGCGCGACAGGATGAAATCGATCGTCTTCACGGCGGCGTCCCGGATCGCGGGGTCCGCGGTCACGCGGAACGCGTCGGCGAGGGCGAGGAGATACGCCGCGTTCACGGCGAGCGGCTTGTCCCACTGCGCGACGAGCCACGCTTCATCGCGGGCGGCGCGGTGGAATCCCCCGTCGATCCGATCGAACCCGGCGCCCGAGATCGCCGCCTTCAGGGCTCGCACGCCGAGGTCCCGCATCCCGTCGTCCCGCCGTCGCGCCGAGGCGAGCAGGGCGAGCTGGGCGGCATAGGGGTTCGTGATCCGCGGGGCCTCTCCGAAGCCGCCGTGATCCGGATCGGCGTGCGCGATCGTCGAGTCGACCAGCGCGGCGAGAAGCTCCTTCGACGCAGTGACGCCGCGGGCGGCCTCCTTTTCGGCATCGAACGACATCTGGATGAACCGGGCGTTCGACTGCGCCTCGGTGAACCGCACGCGCCAGAGATGATCGGTGCTCACGAGCAGCGAGCGCAGGCCCGGCTTCCCCTCCCGGTTCTCGAGAGGTATGTACGTGTCGGCCCACATCGTCTCGCCCGTGTGGAAGAGAAAGGCGGTCACGGGCAGCCCGGCCTTCCCGCTCGTGAACCAGTTCGCGGCGAGCTGGTAGCGCGACTCGATATCGGGCCGTTCGTCGCGATCGACCCTCACGGGAATCCAGCGCCTGGCGATCGACCGGCGGACGCCGGGATCCGAGTAAATCTCCTCGTCGGCGGTCGCGCAGGGGCGGCACGACCGGGAGACGATCGTGAGGAGGATTCCCTTGTCCTCCTTGCGGGCCCGCTGGAACGTCTCGGGAGCCCACGCGAGCCACTCGACCGGACCGGGCTCGGGCTCCAGGGCTTCCGCCGGTGGCGCGGCCTCCGGGGCCGGCGTCTGCGCCCGCGCGGCGCAGCAAACGAGCGCCGTCTGCAGCGCGGCGATCAACGCGAAGCGCGTCGCCGTCCACCCCCACGATGTCATGAGCGAACCCTCCGAGAAGTGGACGAACTATACGCACGCCCGTGCGCCGGCGCTACGCCGCGATCAACGGGAGGCGGCCGTCGGGAAGCCCGGGACGGCCTCGACGGCGCCCGCCACGGCGCGCGCCAGGAGGCGCTGCCCCACCGCGTTCGGATGGCAGCGATCCGCGAGGTAGACCCACAGCTCCGGGTTTTCGGCGACGAGGTCCGCGCCGTAGATCCCGGTGATGCGGGCCCTCTCCTCCGCCATCTCGGGCGCGCTCCCGACGGCCGGGATCGCCCGCGAGAGGATCTCCTCGGCGTCGATGAGCGGCGCGCCGGTGCGCGACGCCGCGCGCCGGATCGGGTCGGCCATGGCGCCGGGGGAGCAGTTCGACACCAGGATCGGCGCCGCGCCGGCCGCGCGCACGCGCTCGACCATCTCCACCAGGTTCGCCTCGGACTTCTCCGGCCCCACGTTCCACGGCATCGACCCGTCGGCCTCCGGGACGGCGGCCCGAGCGCCGGGGCCCCGAACCGTCCTCAGGAGGAAGGCCGTGTAGATCTGGTACGCGCGGCTCGCGTGGAGAGCCTCGCGCAGCGCCCCCAGCGCACCGGAGTTCCGCGCGTAGATCTCGTCGAAGGGCTCGGGGACGCGCGACCAGTCGTTCGAGCCGTACGAGATCGTCACGGCGTCGGGGCGGTAGCGAAGCCCCTCCCGGTCGAGGAGCACTTTCCCCTGCTGCGACGAGTAGCCGCAGATCGCCAGGTTCACCACCTCGACCCCGGCCCCGGGATGGCGCGCCCGCAGCTCCGTCTCGAGGACCGACGGGTAGGCCGCCTCGCTCCCGACCCCCCAGCCGAAGGTGGACGAGTCCCCCATCGCCAGGACGCGGAAGGTCCCGGGGTGGGCGCCGTACGCCGCCTCGCGGCCGGGGAATCCCCTGCCGTTCGTCGTCAGCACCCAGCGCGTGCGCTCGCGGATCCCCGGAGGGGCGAGGACGTCGGTGAGGGGGATCGAGACGTTCGGCCGGATCCGGTAGATGAGGTAACGGTCCCACTCGTACGTCGCGTAGAAGGCGTGCAGCTCGCGCGGGCTCTCGGCGAGGAGGTCCATCCATCGCGCGTCCTTCACGAGGATGTTGCGATCCATCCAGGCCGGGACGGCGGCGTCGCGCTCGAAGGCGGGGCTCACGTCGAAGAGGCGCACGCACCCTTCGACGCCGAGGAGGAGGAGGGCCGGGGTGGCTGCGATGAGGGCCCAGCCGATGAGCTTCGCGCGTTGACTCATTGTTTACACGACCGACATGCCGGCGCTACGCTCCCCGTCCATGCTCTCATCAAGGCGGCCCCGGCACCGGGCCCGCACCGCCGCATCTTAGATGAAAAAAGCCCCCTCCTCCCCGCCCGCGCCGGCCCCCCGCCGTAGAATCCTCCTCATCGAGGACGAGGAGGACCTCGCGCGATCGATCCGCTACCACCTCGAGAAGGAAGGGGGGTTCACCGTCGCGACGGCCGAGACGGGCGAGCGCGGCCTTCTCGCCCTCCGTGAGAAGCCCGCGGACCTGATCCTCCTCGATCTGATGCTCCCCGGAGTCGACGGCCTCGAGATCTGCCGGGCCGTGAGGTCCTCCCCCGCCACCGCGCGGATCCCGATCGTCATGCTCACCGCCCGGGTGGAGGAGACCGACCGGATCGTCGGCCTCGAGATGGGGGCCGACGACTACATCACCAAGCCCTTCAGCATGAAGGAGCTGCTCGCCCGCGTGCGGGCCCATCTGCGCCGCGAGGAGCGCGCGGTCCCGGCCCCGGCCGTCTTCCGGGACGACCTCGTCGCGGTGGACTTCGAGGCGCACACCGTCACCGCGGACGGGAAGGACGTCGCGCTCACCCGCAAGGAGTTCGACCTGCTCGCGGCGCTCGTCAGGGGGCAGGGGCGGGTCCTCACGCGGGAGCACCTGCTCGAGAAGATCTGGGGGTACCAGTACTTCGAGGGGACACGAACGGTCGACGTCCACATGTTCCGCGTCCGGCAGAAGCTCGGCGAGCGCGCGGGGGAGAGGATCGAGACGGTCGTGGGAGTGGGCTACCGATACAGGAGCCAGCCGCCTCGATGACGATGCGGCGGCGCCTCCTCGTCGCGCTCCTGGGCTTCTCCCTCCTCGCGGCCCTCCTCATCGATCTCGTGGGCGACGCCATTTTGCGGTCGAGCCTGCGGACGATCGCGACGCAGCGGCTGGAGCGCGACTCGCTGCTTCTGGCCGATCTCCTCCGCGGCCGCCTCCCGCAGTCCGGGGAGCCCGCCGGCGCCGGCTCGCTCGAGGCGACGCTGCAGGCGTGGGGATCGGCTCTCGGGTTGCGCGTCACGCTCATCGACCCGAACGGCGTCGTCGTGGCCGATAGCGACGTCTCCCCTTCCGCGATCGCGACGCTCGAGAACCACATCGGCCGCCCCGAGATCCGCGAGGCGATCGCCTCGGGGAGCGGGCGATCGAGGCGGTTCAGCACCACCGTCGGCGTGGAGATGTCCTACCTGGCGCGCCGGATGGACGGCCCCTCGGGCCCCTCCGGGTTCCTGCGCCTGGCCGTCCCGACGTCGGCCCTCGAGTCCGGCGGCGGCTCGCTCCGCGCGGCCATCGCGGCGATGGCCCTCGCCTCCTTCCTCGTCCTCGGCGCCATCGCCTCCGCGCTGACGCGGGGGCTCTCGCGCCCCATCGAGCGGATCGCGCTGGGCGCCGACACGATCGCGTCGGGGCGCTACGACGCGCCCATCGTCGGCGGCGGCGGCCCGACGGAGGTCCGCCGCCTCGAGTCGAGCCTCGAGAGGATGCGGCGGGCGCTCCTCGATCGCATCCGCGAGCTGCGGGAGGAGCGCTCGCTCCACGAGACGATCCTCTCGGGGATGCGCGAAGGGCTCCTCGCGGTGGACGCCGAGCGGCGGGTCATCCTCGCGAACAGATCCCTGCGCCGCGATCTGGATCTCGGGGCGATGACGATCGACGGGCGGCGCCTGGAGGAGGTGATCCGACACCCCGGGGTGCAGGAGGTCTTCTCGAAGGCGCTGGGCGCCCGCGCGGAGTCGCGGGCGCGGATCGACGTCCGGCTCCCCGTGGAGCGATCGTTCGAGGTGCTCGTCGCCCCCCTCGACACGCTCGAGGGGGCGCCCCTCGGCGCGATCGGCCTCTTCCTCGACGTGACGAGGCTCTCGGCCCTCGAGCGTCTTCGCCGCGAGTTCATCGCCGACGTCTCCCACGAGCTGCGGACCCCCCTCGCGTCGCTCCGGGCCGCGGTCGAAAACCTTTCCGGGCCCGCCGGGGCCGACGAGGCCGACCGCGCGACGTTTCTCGCGATGATCCGGCGGAATGCGGAGAGGATGCAGGCGCTCCTCGACGACCTGACGGACCTCTCGCTGATCGAGACCGAGTCGATCACGCTCCAGCCCGAGCCGGTGGACCTCGAGGAGTGCGTCGCCGATTCCATCGCGGCGCTCACGGCGCCGGCCCGGGCGCGCGCAGTCGACGTCGTCATGCACGTGCCGCCGGACCTCAGGGTGCTCGCCGATCGAAGACGCCTCGATCAGATCCTCGTCAACGTGATCGCCAACGGGATCAAGTTCAATAGAGCGGGCGGCCACGTGATCGTGGGCGCTGCTTCCGAAGGGGGGAAGATCGCCGTCACCATCGACGATACCGGAGAGGGAGTCCCGCCCGAGGATCTCGAGCGGATTTTCCAGCGCTTCTACCGCCGGGATCGGGGGCGGAGCCGCGAGGCCGGCGGCACGGGGCTCGGTCTCGCGATCGTCAAGCACCTCATGCGGCTGCACGGGGGCTCGGTCCACGCCGAGAACCTGCCCGGAGGAGGGACGCGGATCGTGCTGACGTTTCCCGCGGGAGCGGGAAGCGCCGTCACTCCGGCCGCCCCCCCCTCTCCGGGGGAAGCACTCCCGGGTGCTTGATGACGCGCCCCTCGGCCATGTAGACGACCTGCTCGCAGATGTTCGTCGCCTGGTCGCCGATCCGTTCGAGGTACTTGGCGACGAAGATGAGGCGCAGCGCGCGCGTGATCGTCGCCGGGTCCTCGATCATGTACGAGAGGAGCTCGCGGAAGATCTGCTCGAGGCGGCGATCCAGCTCGTCGTCCATCCCGATGAGGCTCCGCGCGAGCGTCGCGTCCCGCCTCACGAACGCGTCGAGCGCCCCGTGGACCATCTCCTGGGCGCGCTGCGCCATGATCGGGATGTCGATGAAGGGCTTGAGCTGGGGCTCGACGTTCAGCTCGATCGCCCTCTCGCTCAGATTGACCGCGAGATCGGCGATCCGCTCGAGGTCGGTCGCGATCTTCATCGCGGTCGTGACCAAGCGGAGGTCGCTCGCGAAGGGCTGCCGCAGCGCCAGAGCCTCCATGCAGAGATGGTCGATCTCGAGCTCGATCGCGTCCACGCGGCTGTCGTCCGCGATCACCGCCCGCGCCGCCTCGGAGTCCCGCGACACCAGCGCCTCGAGGGCCCTCCCGATCGTCTCCTCGACGATGCCGCCCATCACGAGGATGCGCCCCGCGATCGCCTCGATCAGCTCGTCGCCGTGCCTGTGAACGCTCTCCACTCGAAGACCTCCGTCTAGCCGAACCGCCCTGTGATGTAGTCCTCGGTCTGCTTCTTCATGGGGTTGATGAAGACGCGCTCCGTCTCCCCGTACTCGACGAGGCGCCCCAGGTACAGGAACGCCGTGTAGTCGGAGACCCGCGACGCCTGCTGCATGTTGTGCGTGACGATGACGATGCTGTAGGAGCTCTTCAAGTCCTGCATCAGCTCCTCGATCCTCGCCGTCGAGAGCGGGTCGAGCGCCGAGCACGGCTCGTCGAGGAGGATCACCTCCGGCTCGACCGCGATCGCGCGCGCGATGCAGAGCCGCTGCTGCTGGCCGCCGGAAAGTCCCAGGGCGCTCTCGTGCAGGCGGTCCTTGACCTCGTCCCAGAGCGCGGCCGCCCTCAGGCTTCTCTCCACGATCGGATCGAGCTCCCGGTGTTTCCGCATCCCGTGGATGCGGCACCCGTACGCCACGTTCTCGTAGATCGACTTGGGGAACGGGTTCGATTTCTGGAAGACCATCCCGACGCGCTTCCGGAGCGCGTTGACGTCCACGTCGGCGGCGTGGATGTCCAGCCCCTCGAGCAGGATCTTTCCCTCCACGCGGGTGTCGGCGACGAGATCTTTCAACCGGTTGAAGCACCGGAGGAGCGTCGACTTTCCGCATCCCGACGGGCCGATGAACGCGGTGATCCTCCGGGGGGCGACATCGAGCGTGATGGCGTGGAGGGCCCGGCTCTTCCCGTACCAGAGCGAGAGCTCCGCCACCTTCAGCACCGCCGACGCGATCGCGGGGTGCACCGCCGGGTCGGGAGCCGGCGATGCCCTCTCCGAGCCCACGCGCTCCTCCGGGTCAGAAAGCGCTGGTTGCATACTTCCGGCGCAGGCGATTCCGGAGAGCGATCGCCAGGAGGTTCATCACGGTCACGACCGTGATGAGGAGGAGCGCGGTGGCGAAGACGAGCGGCTTCGTCGACTCGACGTTCGGGCTCTGGAACCCGAGGTCGAAGATGTGAAAGCCGAGGTGCATGAACTTCCTCTCGAGGTGCACGAACGGAAACGACCCGCCGATCGGGAGCGCCGGCGCGAGCTTGACCATCCCGACGATCATCAGCGGCGCCACCTCTCCCGCGGCGCGCGCCATCGCCAGGATCATCCCCGTCAGGATACCCGGCATCGCCGCGGGCAGCACCACCCGCGTCACCGTCTCGAAACGCGTCGCGCCGAGGGCGAGCGACCCCTCCCGCACCACGCGGGGCACCGCGGCCAGCCCCTCCTCGGTCGCCACGATGACGACGGGCACCGTGAGGAGCGCGAGCGTGAGGCTCGCCCACAACAGCCCTCCCGTGCCGAAGGTCGGCGAGGGCAGGCGCTCGGCGAAGAACCACGCGTCGATGGATCCGCCGACGGTGTAGACGAAGAAGCCGAGGCCGAAGATCCCGAAGACGATCGAGGGGACGCCCGCGAGGTTGTTCACCGCGATGCGCACCATGCGCACGAGCATCCCCTGCGCCGAGTACTCGCGGAGGAAGAGGGCCGCCAGGACGCCGAGCGGCGCGGCGGCGAAGGTCATGAGAAAGACCATGAGGACCGTCCCGAAGATCGCCGGGAAGATCCCCCCCTCGGTGTTCGACTCCCGCGGATCGTCCATCAGGAACTCGCGGGCGCGCGTCAGGTACAGCCCGAGGAGCCCGGCGGTGGACATGCCGTTCGGGCGAAGGGCGCGGATGATCTTCGCCACGGGGATCTCCCTCGATCGGCCGTCGGCCGTCGTCATCACGAGCACCTCGCCCGACAGCCGCTCGCGCAGCGACGCGAGCCCGGCGAGGAAGGCCGGATCTCCCGGAGCCCCGGAGGACGATCTCTCCGGCTTCCGGATCCCGGCGAGCCGGGCGAGGACCCGCTCGTGGATCGGGCCGAACGCTCGCCAGACCTCCTCGCTCCCGCGGGCCACGACGTCGCTCCCGTTTCGCAGCTCCGCCATGGTGCCGTAGAACGGGCCGTACTCGAGCCGCTCGAGGACGACCGCGTCGCCCGGAGAGGAGCGATCGGCAATCCGCGACTCGTCGATCCAGCGGAAGTCCTCCCCCGTCACGTCCCGGTTCCCGGTCTTCACCTGGATCCGCGCGCCGGAGGAGGCGATTTCGCCCTGGCGCGCGGGGATCGTCTCGCGGGCCCGAATCTCGCCGAGAATCCGGGTGCCGTCGTGAAGCGTCAGCAGCGCCAGCCTGTGCTGCCAGAATGCGGGGACGGCGTTCGCCGCGATGAGGGCGAGGAGCCCTGCGACGAGGAGGAGGTTCATCGCGAGGGCGGCGCCGCAGATCGCGCCGAGCGAGTGCTCCAGGAGCCGCTTCGCCATCTCAGAGCACCGAGTACCGGCGGCGCAGACGCTGCCTCACGATCTCCGCGGCGGAGTTCACGACGAAGGTCAACGCGAAGAGGAGGAGCGCCGACAGGAAGAGCGTCCGGTAGAGCGTCGCCCCCTGGGCCGCCTCCGGGATCTCGATCGCGATGTTGGCGGACAGGGTCCGGAATCCGTTCCAGGGGTTCCAATCGAGGATCGGCGTGTTGCCGGTGGCCATCACGACGATCATCGTCTCGCCGACGGCGCGGCCGAAGCCCACCATGACCGCCGCGAAGATCCCCGGGGAGGCCGCGGGCAGGACCACCCTCGCGACCGTCTGCCACTTCGTCGCCCCGAGGGCGAGGGAGGCTGAGGCGAGGTGCCGCGGCACGTTCGTCAGCGCATCCTCCGTGATGGAGAAGATGATCGGGATGACGGCGAACCCCATCGCGATCCCGACCACGATCGCGTTGCGCTGATCGAACGGCAGGCCCGTCGCCTGGCGGAGCCAGATCGGGAACGAGCCGCCGAAGGCCGTGGCCTGGAACCGGGCGCCGAGGGCGACAGAGAGCGCGCCTCCCGCGGCGAGGGCCACGATGAAGACGGACAGCTCGGTCCCCTCGGCGAAGCGCGCTGTGATCCGGCGCGGGACCGCCCGCCACACGAAGTGCGCGATGACCCCGGAGGCCGGCAGCACGACGATCATCAGGATGAGCGCCGGAAACAGCCTCTCGATGCGCGGGGCGAGCCACAGGCCGGCGATGAACCCGAGGACCACGCTCGGAAGCGCCGCCATGATCTCGACGGCGGGCTTGACGAGGCGGCGAACCTTCGAGCCGATGAACTGCGACGCGTACACGGCGCCCAGGATGCCGAGCGGGACGGCGAGGACGAGGGAGTAGAAGGTTCCCTTCAACGTGCCGGCGAGAAGGGGAACGAGGCTCAGCTTCGGCTCGAAGTCGTCCGACCCCCCGCTCGACTGCCAGACGTACGCGGGCGCCGGATACCCCTCGTACCAGATCTTCCCGAAGAGCGCCATCCACGAGATCTCGGGGTGAGGGTTCACGACGTCCAGGGTCGAGAGAGCCCCGCCGCCGGCGAGGAAGATCGCGTCGCCTCGCGGCGCGAAAGCGATGGTGGAGACGCCGCTGGAAGGCGCCTCGCCGGACCATTGCACTTTCTCGGCGGTGGAGGAGACGAGCGCGAGAGAGCCGCTCGCGTCCATCGCCATGAAGACGCGCCCGCGCGGCGACGCCGCCAGCGCGCGGTTCGGCGCCCGGCGCCGCGGGAAATCGCGGATGCGCGTCAGCTCGCGCCCGTCGTCGCGGGGGACCTGGAGCCAGACGCTCACGGAGCCGTCCTCCTGCCCGACGACGAGCGAGCGGTGCCCGGCGAGGAGCGCGAGCGAGGTGATCTTCGCTCCCGCACGGCTCGTTCGCGCGGGTTCGATCCCCGCCTCGCGCAGGGGCCACCAGAGGATGCGGCCGTCGGCAGCTCCGCCGTAGAGGTTTCGCCCTTCGGGATCCGCGAGGAGCGCCGTGAGGCGCCCCGGGTCCGGGGCCGTGAAGCGCGAGACGGCCTCGCTCGTCTCGCCGGTGATCGCGTTCTCCTCGACGCTCTTCCGCGCGACCGCGATCGATCCGTCGGCGAGCTGCGCCGCGCCGAGCGTCCGGGACCCTTCGACCGCGGCCGTGAAGACGCCGGTCTCACGCCCCGCCGGGTCCACCGTGATCTCGATCGGGGCCGAGTGGACCGGGAGCGGAGCGCTCCGGGGCTCGACGCTCTGCGTCCACCGCGCCGGGACGAGCACGAGCTTGCCGTCGGCCGTCGAGCCCGCGACGTGACGGCCGTCCGTCGAGACGATCGTGGCGGCGAACGACTCGGCGACGCGCCGCTCGAAGACGGCATGCCCGTCCGTGGCGTCGGTGATGCGGAAGACGCCATCGGCCGCGAGGGTCGCCACCTGCGCCCGCCGCTCGTCGGCCACGAGGCCCCCGGGCGCGGGACCGTCGAGGCGGACCGGGGCTCGTCCGGTCACGCGCGCCCCGGCCGCCAGAGGCAGCACCTCGACGACGATGAAGAAGAGGATCCCCAGGATGCCCGCGATGATCAGCATCCCGCCGGCGCTGACGATGACACCCGCGCCCCGATCGGCGAGCCGTCTTCGGCGCGAGGTCCGGGCGAGCGTCACTGGATCTTTGCGGTCTCCTCCGCGTCCACCGGAGCCTTGAGCGGAAGGTAGCCGTCCTTGACCACGACCTCCTGCCCGTCCCTGGAGAGGACGTATCGGAGGAACTCCCCGACGAGCGGGTCGAGCTTCTTCCCGGGGGCCCGGTTGACGTACACGTAGAGGTACCGCGAGATCGGATACTTCCCCGACTCGACGGTCGCGTACGTCGGCTCGGAGTACTCGCCTCCTTCCTTCGTCGCGATCTTGAGGGCTTTGACCCCCGACGTCCTGTACCCGATGCCGCTGTAGCCGATGCCTCCGGCATCCTCGGTCACACCCTGCACGACCGCCGCCGAGCCGGGCTGCTCCTTGACCGTGTCCTTGTAGTCCCCCTTGAAGAGGGCGTGCTCCTTGAAGTACCCGTACGTCCCGGAGGCGGAGTTCCTCCCGTACATGCTGATGGGGCGCGAGGACCAGTCCCCGGTCAGCCCGAGCATCCCCCAGGTCGTGATGTCCTTCCCGAACCCGCCGTTGCGGCCCTTCGAGAAGATCGCGTCGATCTCCGGGAGCGTGAGCTTCTCGAGGGGGTTGTCCTTGTTCACGTAGACGGCCAGGCCGTCGAGGGCGACCCGGATCGGCGTCGGCTTGTAGCCGTACTTCTTGTCGAACTCGTCGAGCTCGGTGTCCTTCATGAGCCGGCTCATCGGCCCGAGCTGAGCGGTTCCGGCTATCAGCGCCGGGGGGGCCGTCCCCGATCCCTTCCCCTCTATCTGGATCTTCACGTTCGGGTACTGCTTCTGGAAACCCTCGGCCCAGAGCGTCATCACGTTGTTGAGCGTGTCCGAGCCGATCGAGTTCAGGTTTCCCGAGACGCCGGTCGCCTTCCTGTACCCGGCGATCCCCGAATCCACCTGAATCGCCTCGGCGTAGACCAGGCCGCCGGCGAGGAATCCCGCCCCGAGGACGAGGGCGCGTCGTGCGAGCTTGCTCATCATCTGTGAGGTCTCCATGAACGTCTAGAAGCGAATCTGCATCTGGAGGCGGTACTGGCTGTCCGTGTAGTGCCGGATCCCCGCGAGGCGCACGCCGGGGGTCGGGATCGAGAGATTGCGTGACGCGATCGTCGGGTACGCGGGATCCGAGAGGGCCGATCCGAACGAGAGCCTGCCGCCGTCCGCCTGGAGCTTCAGGTTGTGGCCCACGAAGTAGTAGCTGAGCGCGAGCCGCTCCTCCGAGACTCTGTCGTTCACGATGTCCTCGTCCGGGTCGATCTGGGCGTAGCGGAGCGCGACCTCGAAGTTGTTGGGGGTGATCATGTAGCCAAACTGCGCGTGCCATCCGTCCGAGCGGACCGTGGGGGCCACCGCCGGGTTGTCCTGGACGTCGGCCATCAGGAAGTACTCACCCGTCGCGAACATCCGCTTGTAGCGCCACGCGAGCTCGAGGTTGTAGGCCGACTCGTTGTTGGGGTTCTCGAAGACGCCGGCGGTCGCGGTGCCGCGGTGGACTTCCCCGGTCCGGGCGGCGACGCCGACGTGGAAGATGTTCTTCTTCGGGGCGTCGTTCGCCGACTCTGCGGTCCTGTACTCGCCCAGCGGGTCCCACCACGCGCGCCCGACGTACATCAACCCCTGGTCCTCCTGCGGCTTCGACTCTCCCGCGCCGTTGAACATGCCGGCGCTGTACCCGAGCTTTCTGTCCTTGGTCAGACCGCCCAGCGCGAACCCGATGTCGCGGCCGGGGGCGTACTTGGTGTTCGTGATCGCCCGATCGACGAACTGCAGCCGCGTGTCGGAGGTGATCTCCTGGAGGCTGAATGGAGTCTTGAACTGCCCCATCCTGATGGTGAACAGGTTCCACTTCGCGAGCTGGATCACCGCGTCCTTCACCTTGTTGTCGTTGCTCCCGGAGGTGTTCGCGAACTCCCACTCGAGCTCGTACCGGAGCCAGCTCTTGTACATGCCGCCGGTGAGGATGAGCCTCACCCTCTGGACGGCGAACTGCTGCGAGTAGCCGTCGTTGCCTCCCACGCCGGCACCGGCCGTGTCGGCGTCGAACTGCTCGCGGCTGTCGCCGGTGTACCGGAACTGGGCGAAGCCGCCGATCGTGAGGCTGTTGTCCCCCGACTGGAACGTCGGTCCCCCCTTCGAAAGATCCGTCTTGACCTCATCGGCGCGGGGGGCCGTGCCCATCGCCGTGAGGATCAGGGCGATTCCCGCCAGGTAGATCGACCTTCTCAGCATCCGTTGTTCTCCTTAGAGTCTTGCGATCGGGGTCGGAGCGCTCCCGCTCCGGCTTCCGGTCCGCGTCGTCCCTTTGACGGGGACATTGGACATCACGGCCCGCACCGCGACGTGACGGTCAGGTTAAGCCATCGTTAACTTTCCCGGCCGCACCGGGAACCCGGGGCGCGCCCGTCGCGTAGGGGCCCCGTCGCGCCCGGCAATCTGCGGGCCTTCACCTTCGGGGTAAGCGTGAGACGGATCAAGAGGTGCGCGCTCGCGGTGATTGCGGTCGTGGCGGCGGCGACGGCCGGCTGCGGCTTCTGGGTCGAGCGGGCCCCCGGCGACCTCGGGCCGAGATACCAGTCGGCGTGGGCGAAGGTCGAGAGGATCGAGCGCATCCCGGTCGAAAAGAGGGGGCGCGCCCACTCGGTGCACGTCTGGGCCTACGACGCCGGGGAGGACAAGCTGATCACCGCGTCGGTTCCCCTGTGGCTGGTGCGAAAGATCGCGAAGCACTCCTTCGACGACGATCTCGAGATCGGGGACGCCCCCTTGCAGCCGACGGTCAAGATGGAAGACCTTCTCAACCGCGGCCCAGGGCTCGTCGTGCAGGTGGAAGAGGAGAAGGAGCGCGTCCTCGTCTGGCTCGACTGAGCCCCGGTTCCTTCACCGACGACTACTTCACCGCGGGCTTGGCGGGCGCCGACTCCTCGGCGTCGACCTCGGGGGCCGGGCGCGGCAGCGTCTCGGGGGCCTCCGCCAGCTCCCAGGCCAGCGCCGCCATCGCGGCCACGTTCAGGCTCAGCTCCGCGGGATCGATCTTGTCGAGCGTGTCGGCCGGCGAGTGGTGCCAGTCGAAGTAGTGGGTTCCATCCTGCCGCAGGCCGATCTGAGGCACCCCGCCCGCCAGCAGCGGCCCGATGTCGGCTCCCCCTCCACCCTTCTTGACGTCGAAGTCTGGGGATCCCGCGAGGCCGGGGAAGAGCCGCTCGATCATCTCGACGCCGCCGTCGCCCGCCTTCACCGTGAACCCCGTCGGCATCCCGCCGCCGCTGTCGCTCTCGATCGCCGCCACGTGCCGGCTCCAATCCCCCTGGTGATCCGCGGCGTACCCTTTTCCCCCTTTGAGCCCGTTCTCCTCGTTGGTGAAGAGGACGGCGCGGATCGTCCGCCTCGGCGGGGCGCCGAGCGACTTGAGCACCCGCATGGCCTCGATCACGATCGCGACCCCGGCGCCGTCGTCGATGGCGCCGGTGGCGAGATCCCACGAGTCGAGGTGGGCGCCGATGAGGACGATCTCGTCCCCGGCCTCGCGGCCGCGCAGATCCGCCACGACGTTGGCCGACTCGGCGTCGGGGAGCGTCTCGCAGCCGAGCGTGAGCCGGACCCGCACCGTCTCCCCCGCCGAAATGAGCCGGTGGATCAGCTCCGCGTCCTCCGCCGAGATCGCGGTCGCGGGGATCTTCGGCGCGTCGTCCTTGTAGCGCATCGCCCCGGTGTGCGGGATGCGGAAGGAGGCCGTGCCGAGCGAGCGGACCATCGTCCCCACCGCGCCCAGGCGCGCCGCCTCGCTCGCCCCTTCCGTCCGCAGCTTCACGGCCGAGCCGTATCCGTGGTCCTCGGAGTTCGGAAGGATGGGCCTGTTGTAGAGGACGATTCTCCCCTTCGCGCGATCCCCCGCGGCCTTCAGCTCGTCGAAGCTCGACGCCTCGATCACCTCGGCCTCAATCCCGTCGGCGGGCGTGGCGACGCTTCCGCCGAGCGCGGTCAGCGCGAGAGGGCGATCGACGGGAGCGACGAGGCGGCCCGTCTCGACGCCGCGGACCCAGTGCGGCACCATCACCTTCTCGGTGTGGACGGCGTCGAGGCCGGCGGCCCGCAACTCCTGGGACGTCCAGGCGACCGCCTTCTCGAGCCCCGCGGACCCGGAGAGGCGCGGCCCGATCCGGTCGGTCAGATGCGCGAGCGTCTCGTAGGCGCCTCGCCCGGCCGTGGCCCTCTCGACGATCTCGCGGGTGCGCGCGTCCCCCTGCGGGCACCCGACCGAGAGCCCGGCCGCCAGCGCCACGGTGAGCGTCGCGACGCGGATTCCGCGCCTCGTCACGCCGGCTCGAGGGTGAAGCCGATCTTCACGGTCACCTGCCAGTACGCGATCTTCCCCTTCTCGATGTAGCCGCGCGTGTCCGTGACCTGGAACCAGCGCATGTTCCTCACGGTCTTCGACGCCCGCGCGACGGCCTTCTCGACGGCGTCCTCGAGGCTCTTCTTCGACGAGCCGGTGAGCTCGATCGCCTTGTACACGTGCTCGGTCACGGTGCCTCCCTTTCCTCTCTTCACGGCTGGGTTCATCGCCCGGCGGCCGGTGTGCCGACGAGATCGTAGACGCGCGCCTCGGTGAAGAGCCGGAACAGATCCGGATCGACCTTTCCTTCCTTCACCTCGGACGTCAGGATGTCGAGCGCCTTCTGCACGGGCATCGATCGCTTGTAGGGGCGGTCCTTGGCCGTCAGCGCGTCGTAGATGTCCGCAATCGTCATCATCTTCGACTCGAGCGGAATGTCACCCGAGCCGATGCCGCGCGGGTACCCCGATCGGTTGAGCTTCTCGTGGTGCGCGTAGGCGATCCGCGGCACCTGCCTCAGCTCGCGCGTCCACGGGATGTTCGACAGGAACTGGAAGGTGTGCGTGACGTGCGACTCGATCTCGCGCCGCTCCTCGGGGCTCAGGGAGCCCCTCCCGATGCCGAGGTTCGCCGCCTCCCAGGGCGACAGGAGGGGGACCGGCTTCCCCTCGGCGTCCTCGACGAGCGTCGCGGCGATCACCTTGAGGAGCGCGGAGCCCTCCTCCTTCAGGACCGTCGGCTCGTTCGACTGGACGACCGTCTCGAGGAAGCGATCGAGCTCGGCGAGGCGCGCGGCGAGATCGGGGTCGACCGAGGCCGCGGCCGCCATCGCCTCCTCGCGCCCGAGCTCCAGGAAGTGGCGCAGCTTCCGGCGCGAGGCGTCGAGCTCGAGCGAGCGCCGCACGATCGCGAAGCGATCGCGGATCGCCTGGAGCTCGTGGGCGTAGAGCTTCTTCTCCTTGAGGAGGACGTTCTCCTTCACGCCGATCTTCCCGAAGTCGTGGAGGAGCGACGCGTACTTGATCTCCTTGAGGTCGGTGCGCGAGAAGCGCCGGCCCGCGTAGGGGCCCGCCTCCACGCGATCGACTCTCTCGGCGAGGCCGACCGTCAGGACCGCGACGCGCTCGGAGTGCCCGGACGTGGTCGGATCGCGGCTCTCGATCGCCGTCACCGACGCCCGGATGAACCCCTCGAAGAGGATCTGGATCTCCTCGTACAATCGGGCGTTCTCGATGGCGACCGCGGCCTGGCTGGAAAGGGACGACGCCAGCTCCGTCGTGCGCCTCCCGAAGGGGATCACCTGATCGTCCACCGCCGCCGGGCCCGTCAGGGTCGCCCGGGCGTCCCGCTTCCGGTTGATGAGCTGGAGGACGCCGATCGTCTCGTCCTTGTGGTTCCGCATCGGGATGATGAGGAGCGACTTGGTCCGGTACCCGGAGGCGGTGTCGAAGGCGCGGTTGAAGCGGTACTCGGCGTCCCCCCGGATCGCGTACGCGTCCTCGATGTGGAGCGGCTCTCCGGTGAGGGCCGCGTACCCCGCGAGGCTCTGGCGGCTGATCTCCATCCTCGAGGCCCTGAACGGGACGTTGACGCTGTCGTTCTGCGCGAGGCTGAAGAGGAGGCACTTGTCGGCGAAGAAATCGGTCTCGGAGGGGGCGGCCCCCTCTTTTCTCTCGACGAGGTAGAGGCTCCCCGCGTCGGCCGACGTGATCTCGCGGCACTTCGTCAGGATCATCGCGAGGAGGGCGTCGCGGTTGCGCTCCGACGAGAGGGCGATGCCGATCCGGTTCAGCTCGCGAAGCTCCTTCCCCTGATCCTCGACGCGCCGCCTCAGCTCGTGGAGCTCGCCGAGGAGCTTCGCGTGGGCGCCCGCCCGGCGGAGCGCCTCCTGAAGCGAGACGGGATCGAGAGGGCGCGTGAGGATCGTCGCGACGCGCTCGGGATCGGAGGGCGCCGTCGGGCCGCCCGCTTCGACCACCGGGAGGAGCGACGCCG
>JACPZX010000081.1 GCA_016195325.1 Acidobacteriota bacterium | reverse complement strand
GGGACGACGAGCATGAAGAGGAGGCGGAGGAAGATCTGCCCCGCGGGCTGCGTGACGTACTTGATGAACGAGGCGAGCGCGGGGGAGTCGCCGGCGGTCATGAAGGCGACGACGCCCGAGACGGCCCCCGTCGTCACGCCGAGGATCATCTTCGTGTGGAGCGGCAGCCGCATCGGCGGAGTATGCCCGACGGCCCTCGCCGCAGTCCAACCGCGATCTAGAGAAGAAGCTTGAGCTTCGCGTACCCGGCGCGGCTCACGGGGAGCTTCGACCCTTCCGTGAGGATCGCGATGCGGCTGTCCTTCGCGTACAGCTCGATCTTCGCGAGCCGCTCGATGTTGAGGATGTAGGAGCGGTGGATCCGCACGAACCGGCTGGGATCGAGAGTCGTCTCGAGCTCGGCGAGGGTCTGCTGCTTGAGGTGGCTCCTCCCCTCGGCCCGGATCGAGACGTAGTCGTCCTGGGCCTCGACGAAGTCGATCTTCCCCACGGGGATGACGCTCACCCGGGGGCCGTCGCGGACCAGGATGCGATCGGACCAGAAGCCTTGCGGCCGCGCGGCGGCGGCGAGGGCGGCGACCGGGATCTCGTCGCCGGAGTCGAGCCGTCGTCGGGCGCGATCCATCGCCTCCGCCAGCCGCTCGGGGGTGAAGGGCTTGAGGAGGTAGTCCACCGCGTGGACCTCGAAGGCGCGCACGGCGTGCTCGTCGTAGGCGGTGATGAAGACGACGGCGATCTTACGGCCGATCAGCTGGAGGACCTCGAAGCCGTCGAGCTTCGGCATCTGGATGTCGAGGAAGAGGAGATCGGGGCTCAGCTCCGTCGCCGCCTTGACCGCCTCGAAGCCGTCGCCGCACTCCGCGACGACCTGCACGTCGGCGTGCGTTCCGAGGTACTCGCGGACGAGCTCGCGGGACGGCGCCTCGTCGTCGACGATGATCGCTCGGATCACGGTTTCACGCCTCCTTCGCGACGGGAATGGACAGCTCCACCCGGAACGCCGCCGTGTCGCGCGCGACATGGACGCGCGCGCCCGGGCCGTACATCGTCGACAGACGCCGGCGGACGTTCGACAGGCCGACCCCCTCGCCGGCGCTCGCCGCGCGGTCGGGGTCGACGGGGTTCGTGAGCGTGATGACGACGTCGTCCCTTTCGAGCCTCGCCTCGACCCGGATGACCCCTCCGTCGACAAGGTGCGCGATCCCGTGCGTGACGGCGTTCTCGACGAGCGGCTGGAGGAGGAGCGGCGGCACGGGGCACGCGCGGGCTCTCTCCTCGATCGCCTGCTCCACCCTCAGTCGCGCGCCGAAGCGGATCTGCTCCACCGCGAGGTAGCCGGTGGCGAGGCGCAGCTCCTCGTCGAGAGGGACCACGTCGCGCTTACCGAGCTTGAGGCTGGTCCTGAGGAAATCGGCGAGGAGCACGGCCATGCGCCGCGCGGCTCCGGCGTCGGAGCCGGCGAGGCTGCTGATCGAGTTGAGCGAGTTGAAGAGGAAGTGGGGGTCTATCTGGGCGCGGAGCGCGCGCAGCTCCGCCTCGCGCGCGAGGAGCTTCAAGTCCATCGCCCGGTTCTCGGCCGCGCGCGACTGCTCGAAAGCGATGTACACGTAATGGCCGGCCGCTCCGAGAAGGTAGAAGAGGATTCCGACGGCGAACAGGGCGGGGACGGTCTTCGTGAAGACCTCGGGAGCGCGGATCTCGTCCGACATCTCCGGCATCGCGTGCGCCCAGAGCCGCCCCGCCGCGAGCCAGAGCGCGCTCGATGCGACCGCCGCCGCCGCGTGCGTGCCCGCGAAGCGCCGCAGATCCGTCCCGCCGACGGGGAGCCCGCGGCAGAGGTACCACGAGGTGAGGCAGAGGAACGCCTGCAGGAACGCGAGCGGCATCGCGAGGGCGGCGGCGATCGCCCACGTGGCGTCGGAGGAGAGGACGAAGAGTCCGGCGAGCAGCAGGCCCGGCAGCAGCCAGCCGGCGAGGTAGATGCCCAGCCAGGCTCCGCGTCCGAGGAGAGGGTGCATCGGTTTAGTTCTTGATCTCCACGCCGCCCATGAGGGCGGCTCCGGTGATCACGAGCACCTTGCCGGACGGCTCTTTCGGAGGGTTCGTGCGATCGTTGAACGCGCCCAGCACCGGTATCCCCTTCACGTTCACGGTCCAGTCCTCGGGCACCTTGATCTCGATGCCGCCCCAGAAGGCGAAGACGTCGAGGATCGCCTGGTCCCCGGCGATCGAGGCCTTCCGGAGGTCGATGTCGCACCCGCCGAGGATCGCCGAGACGTGGCCGCCCTTGAAGTCCTGCGAGCTGTTCCGGTGTTCCACGCCGCCGAGGACGGCGATCACGCTCACCGGGGTGTTGGCCGAGGATGTCACCTGCTGGCGGACCCCGTCCACCGTCACGCCGGCGGCGCTCGGCACGGCGCCGGCCCACGCGTCGTTCGCGGGCGGCACCGGCCGCGTGCTGACGACGCCTCTCCAGATCATCAGGCCGCCGAAGAAGATGAGGATGAGCGGCCAGAAATAGCGGACCCGGAAGGGGAGGATGCCGAAGTAGCTGAGCTGGAGCCACACCCCGGCGAGGAGGAGAGCCACCCCGAACCCCCTCCCCGGGTAGCCGGCCGGCTGGATCACCTTCGCGAGTCCCACGGCGACGAGAGACATCGGCCAGAAGTGCCAGAGGCTCCCGATCTCGAGGATTCCGAGATTCCCGAGCGTGAGGAGCACGCCGATCGCCATGATGACGAGGCCGAGGACGGCTCTCGGGACCATCACTCCGTAGTGCCGGCGCGTCCCTCGCTTGCCGGCGACCATTCCCACGAAAGGTTCCTGCACGGTTGCCTCCTGCGCCGGCCAGGTTGAGGTGCCGGCGACGAGGCGACATTACGACGAGGGGGGGGCGGCGGCCTCGGCACAATCGCCCGGTGGCGGCGCCGTGCCGGTGAACGGCGCGGGAGGGGGGCGTCCGCTACCGGGGCGCGGGAACCGGATCTTCGGGGACCTTGGCCCGCGCGCCGGCCCGCCCCTCGACCCAGGCCTCGAGCACGCGCCGCAGCTCGCCGGCGACGACGGGCTTCGCGATGTAGTCGTCCATGCCGGCGGCAAGGCACTTCTCGCGGTCCCCCTCCATCGCGTTCGCCGTCATCGCGACGATGGGGATGGAGCGGGACGATCCCGGGAGCCTCCGGATCTCCCCGGCCGCGTGGTAGCCGTCCATGACGGGCATCTGGCAGTCCATGAAGACGAGGTCGTAGTCGGCCCCCGAGACCGCCGCGACGGCGGCGGCGCCGTCGCCGACGACGTCGGCCCGGCAGCCGAGCTTCTCGAGGAGGCGGACCGCGACCTTCTGGTTGATGAGATTGTCCTCGGCGATGAGGATGCGCGGCCGGCTGCGGGCTTCCTCCTCCGCGAGCTGGTGCCTCGTGACGAGCGGGGCGGCGGGGGCGGCCGGATCGGCGGGGGCCGCGGCGAGCTTCAGCACCGAGACGATGCACGCCTCGAGCTGCGCCTGGCGCACGGGCTTCGTGAGGAAGCCGGCGATCCCCGCCTCGCGCGCCTCGGACGCCATGCCTCGCCGGGCGAGCGACGTCAGGAGGATGAGGGGTGTCCGCTCCAGCATCGGGTCCCCTTTGATGGCGCGCGCCAGCGCGAGGCCGTCCATCTCGGGCATCTGCATGTCGAGGATCGCGAGCCTGTACGGCCGGCCCTTGAAGGCGGCGAGCCTCAGCATCTCGATCGCGCGCTGGCCGCCGTCGGCGAGGTCGGGGTCGAGGCCGGCGCCGCGGAGCTGCGCGCGCATGATCGTGCGATTGGTCTCGCTGTCGTCGACGCCCAGGACCCTCAGCCCCTGGAGATCGGGGGCCGGGGCGCTCGGGCGGGGCGCGGGGGGCCTCGGGGCGAGATCGACCGTGAACCAGAAGGTGCTCCCCACGCCGGGCTCGCTCCCGACGCCGACCGTCCCCCCCATCAGCGCCGCGAGCTGGCGGGAGATGGCGAGGCCGAGCCCCGTCCCGGAGTGCTTCCGCGTGGAGGATCCGTCCACCTGCGAGAACGACTGGAAGAGCCGGTGGAGATCCTCGGCGGCGATGCCGATGCCGGTGTCGGTCACGTCGAACCGCACGAGCGCCCGGTCGCCCGGACGGTCGACGAGCGAGGCCCGCACGACGACCTCGCCGCGCTCGGTGAACTTCACGGCGTTGCCGATGAGGTTCATGAGGATCTGCCGGATCCGGCCCGGATCCCCCGCGACGCTGACGGGAACGGTCGGGGCGATGAGGCAGCTCAGGTCGAGCCCCTTCCCCTGCGCCTGGCCGGCCAGCAGCTCGGTGACGTCCTCCAGGAGCGTGCGCAGATCGAAGTCGATGATGCTGAGCGTGAGCTTGCCGGCCTCGATCTTCGAGAAGTCGAGGATGTCGTTGATGATGTCGAGGAGGGCCTCGGCGGAGAACTGCAGCGAGTCGACGTACTCCTTCTGCTCGTCGGTCAGCTCCGTCTGCGAGAGAAGGGTCGTCATGCCGATGACCCCGTTCATCGGCGTGCGGATCTCGTGGCTCATGTTGGCGAGGAACTCCGACTTGAGGCGCGACGCCTCGAGCGCCGCCTCCCGCGCCGACGTCAGCTCGACGTTCGCGCGCTCGAGCTCGGCCGTCCGCTCGCGCACGCGATCCTCGAGCGCCGACTTGTGCCGCTCGATCTCCTCCTGCGATCGCCTCAGGCTGTCGGCCATCGCGTTGAACGAGTCGCCGAGCCGGCCGATCTCGTCGCGGCCGCGCACCGGGACCCGCCGGGACAGGTCGCCCGCCGCGATCCGGACGGTGGCCTGGGAGAGCTTCTGGATCGGGACGACGACCGACTTGAGGAAGATGAACAGCCCTCCGGTCGACCCGGCGAGGAAGAGGGCGACGAGCCCCATCGTCCGCTGCGCCTGCGCGGCCAGATGCGCCTCGTAGCCGCGCGTCGACAGCGCGACCAGGACGCTCCCCGCGACCGCCCCCGCCTGCGAGGGCGCGGGATCGTCGAGACCGATCGCGTTGACGTCCACCCCACCTTCGGCCTTCCCGGCGCCGTGAGTGGCGACGACGGGCGCCGAGAACTCGACGCGGCTTCCCTCGGGGGTGCTCCCGCGCACCAGGAGCGCGCGCCCGTCGGCGTCGGCGATCGTGACGCGGGCGACGTCCGGCTGGGCGAGGGCCCAGTCGGCGGACTCCTGGAGGAGGACCTCGTCGTGCGTGAGGACGCCGTAGGTCGCGTGGAAGGCCAGGCTTCGCGCGAGCGTGTCGCCCCGGTGGGCGATCTCGCTCTCGAGGAGGCGCCTCGCCTCCCGGTACGTGGAGACGCCGAGCCCCACCGAAGAGACGAGCAGAAGGCTCCCGACGACGACGATCAGCCGGGTGCGGAGGCTCGTCATCATCACTCGGGCCCGAAGACCTGGGCGGCGTCCGCGACGACCGGGGGTGGAATCGTCAGGCCGAGGATGCGCGCCGACCTCAGGTTGATCGCGAGGGAGGCGGCGGCGGGCGCCTCGATCGGCGGGAGGTTTCGTCCGTGCGCCCGGAGGACTCTCCCGGCGAGGTCCCCGATCTGCCGCCCGGCCTCGCGATTGTCGGCGGCGAGCGTCATGAGGCCGCCGGCGCGGACCATCGGCTCGTTGAACACGAGCACGGGGAGCCGCCGCTTGAGCGACTCGAGGAGGATGTAGTCGAAGGAGGCCCGGCTCAGGGCGGTCTCGTCCGGGATGAGCCAGAGGGCGTCGATCGCCTCGGCCACCCGGCGGAACGCCGACGGCACGTCCCTGGCGGTGGCGACGCGCTGCGTGTACAGGTCGATCCCCGCCTCCTGGGTGGCCGAGGCGATGCGCGTCACCTGGTCGGTGGAGCGCGAGGGGTCGTAGATGACGCCGATCCGCGCGAGCCCCGGGATGGCGGAGCGGAAGGCCGCGAGCTGGCGATCGGCGGCGACGTCGAGCAGGACTCCGGTCATGGCGGGGGAGGCGGGGGACGGGGGCTGGGGCGGCCGCACGCACAAACCGAAGACCACGGTCAGTCCGGGGAGCCTCTCGGCCGCGGCCTGGGCCGCCCGATCGCCGAGGGCGACCACGAGATCGGGGCGGCTCGTGGCGAGAGCCTCGAGGGCCGCGCGATCCGCCCCGGGCTCCCCCGAGAGGGCCTCCCAGGCGACCGGCTCTCCCAGCGCCTCGCGCAGCCCCTCGGCCGCGTCGCGGTACGGCGTGAGATCCTGGCTCGCCAGGGCGACCACGCCGCCCGCGGCGATCCCCGGGTGGATCGAGGCCGCCAGCGCGAGGAGGCCCGCGGTCGCCACGCGGAAGAAGGAAATCCGGGGAGCCATCTCTCATAGACGGAACGATGCCGAAACTCTTGAGGGCATTCGCAGAACTTGACGCCGGCGGCGCCTCCCGTCGATAATCACGCGCCCCCGGCCGCCGAGGCCCGTTTTTCCAAATCTTCCCGTGGTGCCGACCGCAGATGACTGCCTCCACATCCCAGCGCGCCGGGCTCTTCCTGCGCATCGGCGAGTTCGCCGCCCGTCGCAAGGGGTTCGTCTTCCTTGTCACGACCCTCCTCGTCTTCCTCGCGGTCGTCATTTCGACCCGTCTGCACCTCGACACCGACATCCTCACGCTCGTCCCTCGCGGCAACGCGAAGGTCGACGCCTTCAAGGCGTCGCTCGACGATTTCGGAGGCATCGACTACCTGCCGGTCCTCCTCGAGGCCCCTCCCGGCCGCTCGATGGAGGATTACGAGGAGTTCGCCGACGCGCTCGCGGATCGCCTCGCGGACATCCCCGGGGTCCAGTCGGTCGAGTACCGGGCGGGGGGGAACGACGCGCTCCTCGCCCTCTTCCGCAAGCACGCGCTCCTGTTCGTCCCCCCGGCCGAGATCCCCGCGCTCACGAAGAAGCTCAGCGAGAGGGGGATCCGCGACTCGCTGGCCGAGGATCTCCGCATCCTCCAGTCCCCCTCCTCCCAGTTCCTGAAGGAGCTGGTCAAGCGGGACCCCCTCGGCCTCGGGAGGATGGTGCTCGGCCGCCTCCTCGCGGGGCGCAGCGTGCTGAAGGTGAGCGCGGTCGACGGCTACTACATGTCCGAGGACGGGCAGGCGCTGCTCATCCTCGTGAAGCCCGCCCGCCCGGCGCAGAACCTCGGCTACACGGCGCAGCTCGTCGCGAAGATCCACCAGGCCGAGGCCGAGGCCCGCGCCGCCTCGGCGAAGGACGAGCAGAACCTCGATGGGCTGGCGGTCTCGTACGGCGGGGCGTACGTGGCGACGCTCGAGGACTCGAACCTCATCCGCACCGACATGCAGATGACCGGCGTCCTCTCGTTCGTCGGCGTCCTGGGGCTCTACGTGATCGGCTACCGGAGGATGGGCGCCCTCTTCTACTCGAGCGTCCCGCTCATGGTCGGCCAGGCCTTCACCTTCGCGCTCGCCGCCCTCGTCCTCGGCCGCCTCAACTCCGCGTCGTCCGGCTTCATCGCCATGCTGATGGGGCTCGGCACCGACTTCACCATCGTCATGTACGCCCGATACGTCGAGGAGAGGCAGAGCGGCCAGGACCTCGAGGAGGCGATTCGCCGGATGATGGGGGAGGCGACGCTCGGCGTCTTCACGGGGGCGATCACGTCGGCCGGCACCTTCTACGCGATGTGCACGACCGAGTTCCTGGGCCTGCGCGAGCTCGGGTTCCTCCTCGGGTCGGGGATCCTGCTGTGCCTCGCCGCCATCGTCTTCCTCCTGCCGGCGATGATCCAGTGGAACGAGGGGAGGGCCGGCCAGAAGATCACGCCCGAGAGGCTTCACGTGCAGTCGTTCGGCTTCGAGCGGATGATTCCGTTCGCCATCCGCCACCGGAAGGTCACCCTCCTCGCCTCGACGCTGATCGTCGCCGGGCTCGCCGTCGCGGGGTGGAACGTCGGCTTCTCGGATAACCTCCGGGACCTTCGCAGCAAGAACAACACCGGCTCGCTCGTCTCAGAGAAGGTCGCGAAGAAGTTCGGCGGCAACCTCAACGTGATGATGGCCATCATCGAGGCGCCCGACCTCGAGGGGGCCCTCGAGAAGATGCGCGGCGTGCAGGAGAGGCTCGCCCCCTTCGTCACCGACGGGACGGTGAGCGGGAGCGACTCGCTCCTCAACTACCTGCCGCCCGCCTCCGCGCAGGAGGCGATCCTCGCGGCGCTCGCGAAGGGCCGGGAGCGCGCCGACGGCCCGCTCTCGTTCCCGCGCGTCGAGGCGGCGCTGAGGGCCGAGGCGGAGGCGAAGGGGTTCCGCGCCGAGGCCTTCGACGATTATCTCGTCGAGCTGAAGCAGATGATGGACGTCGATCGCCCCGTCGGCGTCGACGCGCTGAAGGGGAAGGAGCTCGGCAGCCTTCTCGGGCGGTACATCAAGGAGAAGCCCTCGGGATACCGCGCCGCCGTCTACCTCTACCTCGACTCCGCGAAATGGCGCCGCGAGGTGCCGCCCGGGATCTCGGAGGCGCTCTCGGGAGGGGATCCCGCCATCACGATCACCGGCGTCAACGTCGTCAGCTCCGAGCTCCGCCGCATCTTCCTGCGGGACTCGAAGCGCGCCGTCGCCATCGGCATCCTGCTCGTGACCGTGCTCCTGATCCTCGATCTCCAGAGCTTCAAGCTCGCGATGCTGGCGAACGCCCAGGTGCTCGGCGGCATCGTGATGATGCTGGGGTGCATGAGCCTCCTCGGCATCGAGATGAACTTCGTGAACGCCTTCACCGCCACGATGATCCTCGGCTCGGGGGTCGACTACGGCATCCACATCATCCATCGCATGCGCGCGAGCGGCGGGAAGCTCGACGGCGGGCTGATGGAGACGGGGAAGGCGGTCGGGATGGCCGCCCTCACGAACGTCGCCGGATTCGGCTCGCTGTGCTTCTCGAGCTTCCCCGGGATGCGGAGCGTCGGCGTCGTCGCGGTGCTGGGGACCGTGAACTGCCTCCTGACGGCCCTCCTCTTCCTCCCCGCGGCGCTTGCGGCGCCCGAGGCCGTCGCGGACGCCGTCCCGGCGGGCGTCCGCGAGGGGGCGCGATGATCGCCGCAATCCTCGGCGTGGTCGAGGGGATGACGGAGTTCATCCCCGTCTCCTCCACCGGCCACCTCATCGTCGCGGGATACCTCCTCGGGTTCACGGGGGAGAAGGCGAAGGCCTTCGAGATCTTCATCCAGCTCGGCGCGATCGTCGCCGTCGTCTGGGAGACGCGCGGGATGCTCTCGCGCCTCGCCCTCGACGCCGGTCGGGGGGGCGCGGGGCGGCGCGCCGTCTTGAATCTCGCCCTCGCGTTCGTTCCAGCGGCTGTGGCCGGGCTGTTTTTTCACGGCTGGATCGAGAGAAATCTTTACTCTCCACGGACCGTCGGCATCGCCCTCATCACCGGCGCGGTCGGCATCCTCCTGGTCGAGCGCTACCACCCGCGCCCCGTCGTTCAGGACGTCGACTCGATCCCGGCGCGGAGCGCCCTCTCGATTGGCCTCGCGCAGTGCCTCTCGCTCTTTCCCGGCATGTCGCGCTCGGCGACGACGATCATGGGCGGGATGGCCTTCGGCCTCGATCGCCGCGCGGCGACCCAGTTCTCGTTCCTCCTCGCCATCCCCACGATGCTCGCCGCGAGCTTGTACTCGCTCTTCAAGGTGCGCCACGATCTCGACATGGGCGATGCCTCGTTCTTCGCGACGGGGTTCGCCGCGGCGTTCGTGTCGGGGCTGGTGACGGTGAGGTTCCTGCTCCGCTGGGTCGCGACCCACGATTTCCGGCCCTTTGCCTGGTACCGGCTCGCCGCCGGCGCCGCGATCTGGTTCCTGCTGACGTGATGGGAGGCGACACATGCGCATCACCACCGTTCTCGTCGTCGCGCTGGCTTCGGCCGCGGCGGCGGTCGCGAGCCCGGGAAGCTCGACGCGGATGAAGGAGGCGCACGCCGCCCCCGTCGCCGGGGCCGTCACGCCCGATGTCCTCGACCGCCTGGCGCAGTTCGCCCCGACGCGCGTCGAGGCGAACCTGTCGGCCTTCGGCGCGGAAGACCGCCGGGTCATCGATCGCCTCGTCGCCGCGAGCCGCGAGATCTCGCAGATCTTCCTGCGTCAGGCCTGGGCCGACAACGGCGCCCTCCGGGAGCAGCTCCGGCGGATGGCCGCGGGAAACGCGGCGTACCGCCCGGCCCTCGCCTACTTCGATCTGAGCGCGGGGCCGTGGGATCGGCTCGACGAGAAGCCCTTCCTCGGCGATCAGGTGCGCCCCGAGGGGGCGGGCTTCTATCCCCCCGACCTGACGAAGGCGGAGTTCGAGTCCTGGATTCAGGCTCACCCGGCCGACGCCGGGGCGTTCAAGGGGCTCTACACCGTCATCCGCAGGGACGAGATGAAGGCGGGGGGACTCGTCGCCGTGCCGTACGCGAAGGAGTACGCGGCATGGCTCGCCCCGGCGGCGACCTTCCTGAAGGAGGCCGCCGGAGTGACGCGCAACGAGTCCCTCAAGAAGTACCTGCTCGCGCGCGCCGCCGCCTTCGCCTCCGGCGACTACTTCGACTCGGACATGGCCTGGATGGATCTCGACTCACCGATCGAGATCACGATCGGCCCGTACGAGACCTACGAGGATCGCCTCTTCGGCTACAAGGCGGCCTTCGAGTCGTTCGTGACGATCAAGGATCCCGTCGCGTCGGCGAAGCTCGCGGGGTACAAGAGCGAGCTGCCGGCGATGGAGCGGAACCTCCCCATCCCCGACGAGCACAAGAACCTCAACCGCGGGGCCGAGTCGCCGATCGGCGTCGTGGACGAGGTCTTCACGGCCGGCGACACGCGCGCCGGCGTGCAGACGATCGCGTACAACCTCCCGAACGACGAGAGGGTCCGCGAGGCGAAGGGGAGCAAGAAGATCCTCCTCCGAAACGTCATGGACGCGAAGTTCACCGCGATCCTGAAGCCGATCGCCGCCCGGACGATCGCGGCGGATCAGCTACCGTTCGTGACCCCCGAGGCCTTCTTCAACGAGACGCTCTTCCACGAGCTGAGCCACGGCCTGGGGCCGGGGAAGATTCGCGTGGGGGGCCGGGAGACCGAGGCGCGCCTCGAGCTGAAGGATCTCTTCTCGGCTCTCGAGGAGGCCAAGGCCGACGTCATGGGGGTCTACAACGTCTCGTTCCTTATCGGGAAGAAGGTCTTTCCGGAGTCCCTTCGCCGGGATCTGGCCGTGACGTTCGCCGCCGGGATGTTCCGCTCGGTGCGCTTCGGGATCACCGAGGCTCACGGGCAGGGGGTGGCGCTGCAGTACAACTACCTCGTCGAGCGCGGGGCGTTCGTCCTCGACACGGCGTCGGGCCGCCTGTCGGTCGACTTCGCGAAGTTCGACGAGGGGATCAAGGGGCTCGTCCACGACATCTGCATGGTCCAGGCTCTCGGGGACTACGCCGGCGCGAAGAAGCTCCTCGACACGTACGCGAAGGTGCCGCCGGACTTGCAGGCGGCGCTCGATCGGCTGAAGGGGATCCCGGTGGACATCCGGCCGATCTACGTGGGGGCGGGGGAGGAGTAGGGGAGTCAGATGTCGCGGGCGGTGAGGGTGATTCGAAGGCTGGTCATAGGGTCGGTCTTGAGCTGACTTGAAGGCACGGTCAGGCTGCCCTTCCGCACCTTTTCCCTCCCTTTGTCTTCAACCTTCCATGGCCCGATCGTGGCCGTGGTGACCACTTCGTCGCCGTTCCTGACTTCCAGCGTCACCGTGACGCTCTTGTCGTGATTCTTCCTTGGGTTCAGGACCGAGACCCAGACTTCCACTTCGACCATGCCGTCCGGGAGTTCGCGGGGTCGAAAGTAAAGGCCGCTGTCCCAGGCGCCGGCGTTGGCATAGTCGTTGGCGCGGATCGACAGGCCATCGCAGCGGTATTTCCCGAGCACCCTGTACTCGTCGGCGCTGAACCAATCGAACGAGGATCCCTTCGAGAGCCAGCGTGAGCGGTCGGCCGCGACGAAGATGGTGTCGATCACCATCGGCGACCGGAATTCCGTCGCTTCGACGGCGCCCTGGTGAGCCTGGACGGGGCCTGCTGCGAGGAGCGCGAAGGCGAGCACGGCTCGGCAGAGCACGACGAGTTGGATCATGTCAGGCGTCCTTCACCAGCGGATGGGGTACATCGGGGTTCGAGACAACTCCGCAAATCTGCAGATTGAAAGGTGGCTCACGCGCTCCGCGTGGGCAATCGTACGCCATCCCGGCATTCTACACGTCTCGGTGTCAGGCAGGCGAAATCGCCAGGCGCTCGGGCGTCAGTCTCGATGACGCCGGACTCATCGTGCGGAGTGTGGCCGGGTCTCACGAGCGAGGGCAAGAGCCCCGATCGCCGGGCGGCGACCGGGGCCCGTCGGGTCAGGCGGTCGGGGCCTGCCGGCCTCGTTTCCGGATCATCAGGGCGCCGGTCAGAAGCAGCAGCCCCGTGACGGCAATCATCCCCCATTCGGAAAGCGTGGGGATGGGGGCGATGTCCTGGAAGACCGGGATGAGCGCGTACTGGATCGAATCGTTCGGATCAGGAACGGCCGAGGTTCCAACGGTGTAGATGATGGCGCCGTAGTTGGTCCGGACCGTCGGCATCACCGAGAGCCTGACGGGGGCGCTGGTCGCTCCCGGCGCGACCGAGACGACGTCGTTGCTGGTGCCCTTGACGGCGAAGTGCCGGATGGGGCCCGGGTGGGGACGCGAGGGATCCTGCTGGCTCGCCGCGAGAAGGTCTTCGAGCGCCGCGAGATCGTCCTCGTACCATTCGCCGACGACGTTGCGCACGAACAGGGTCGTCGACTCGCAATTTCCGCCGGAGGTGCCCGCGTTGTCGAAGGTGACGAATCCGTCCCTGAGCGGCGTGTGCATGTTGCGGCCCTGGAGCATCGGCGGATCGACGTGGACGTTGAGCTGGTGGTTGCACACGACGAGGGAGTTGGGGTCCATCCCCGTGGCCAGCGACGAGACCACGTTTCCAAGCACCGTGAACCCGAGATGCACGAACTTCCCGGTGGCGATCGGAGCGAGCGCGGGCCACGTGATCGTGGTGTTCGTGCCGTCGTTCGTGAGGGTCGGAGCGCCGAACTTGGTCGCCGCGTCGGCGTTGCCCCCGTTGTTCACGTAGGGCCCGTTGTAGGAGTTGATCAGGTTCGTGTAGATGCCGGAAATGGTCCACTCGAAGCTGTTGATGGGGCCGCCGGTCGTGTTGTGATAGTCCCCGGCGAGCGAGACCACGACCTTGTTCTGGATCCAGCTCAGAGGGAGCCGGAAGATGTAGTACTCCTTGCCGGGAGTCGCCCCCGGCGAGAACGGATCGGCGAACCCGGCCGGGTTGAACCACATCCAGTGCGCGAAGGTCGCGACCGTGCCGGCGGTGCCGAAGTCCCCTGCCGATGATGTGTTGTCCTCCCCGGAGGCGATGACGCCCCCTCCCTGGTCGTAGAAGCCGACCCACTGGACGCTCGTCGTGCCCGCGGCCAGACCACCGGCGTTGCACGCCGCGATGGCCGCATTGACGCCTGCCGGGTTCGCCACGGGGAATGCCGCCGGCGGGTCCCAGTCCGGAGCGTTCGGGGCGCCGGCCGCGCAGGCTGTCCACGGGCCGACGCCCGTGACCGCCCCCGAGGCCGGCGCGGACTGGAGGAAATCTGCCAGGACGCCGGCGGTTCCCGTGTCGTCGCTTGCCGCCACCACGTAGAGATACGTGTCGCCCGCGGCCGGGAGCAGGCTTCTGGTCGCGGCGACGAGGTGGCCCTGCGTGAACGGACCCTGAAGGGCCCCGCTCACGCCCTGTCCCGTTCCCGTGCCGATGAGGTACCCCTCGTCGGCGGTCACCGTTGCGCTCTGGGCCAGCAGTGGCGACGGCGCCCATGCCGCGACGGCGAGGGCGAGCCACGCCGCGCGTGCGAGCCATCGTCGCGTTCGTCGTTCGGTTCGATGCATCACCATGAACCTCTCCTCCTTGGGATCGCGGGCCCACCCCTCGCGGATCGCCGAGATCCGGGAGCGTCGGGCCACCCTCCTCCTCCACCCGGCGCGGCGCGCGGGGGCCCTCGGCGGGGCGAGCGGGGAGCCATCGTGGTTCGCGGCGAGAGGAGTGCGTGGGCGGGAGTATACGTCGATTCGTAGACAATTAGCGAAGTTATTTATCGTCTCGAAACATCAATCAGGACGCGGGTTCTCATGAAGTGTCTCATCCGGGCGGCACGCCATGGTTCGGAGTTTGACGAGTTGCCGCGCCGGAGATCGTCCGCGTCGCGCGCCGCCGATTCCTGTCCGTTCATACCTCCTGTAACCGGGTGAACTCCGCCCCCCCTCGGGCGGGCGCCCGGAACCACAGAGGTTCGGGGAGGTGTGTGCATGACGAAGAAGCGATACCTGCGACCCGTGACGGCACTGCTGGCCCTCGCGGCCAGCGCGGCCCTCGCGGCGCCACCCGCAACGCCGAAGAAGGTCCGGCCCACGCTCGACGACATGACCGCCAGGATCGTCAAGCACGTGCGGCCCGACGGGACGGCCGAGATCACCCGCAGCTTCAGGAAGGGAATCCCATGGGACGAGTACCTCGCCGCGCTGAACGCCGAGACATCGACGAACACGACGGCTCTCGCGGTCCCGCTCGATGACCCGGGCACGAGCGCGGGCATCGTCGGCGGCACCTCCGCCCTCACGACGTGCACCCCGCCCGACAGCGACTACGACGGCGACACCTTCATCGGGACGGGAGATCAGTTTCCGCTGAGGCACGGCGAGTACGTCGCCGACCGGCCGAAGATCGTCGCCCGGTTCACCTCGCACATCGATCCGGGCGTCACGGTCCACTACACCGTCACCAACACGACGCGGAACGAGACGAACATTTTCCACGAGAGCGACCTCAAGATCATCACGTCGGTGAAGGACACGCGCGAGTTCAAGAGGAAGTTCAACGGGTCGTTCGGCTTCAAGCTCGCCAGCATCACGGGGAAGAGGCCCATCTTCAGCCTCGACCTCGGGCTCGGCGGCGAGGTCGAGAGATCCGAGACGACCACGTGGACGAGTGACAAGACCCGCACCACCGAGGACAAGTACACGGACATCCGCAACCAGGTGACGCTCACGACGGCCCAGATGGACCCGAACGCGGGGTACGTGTCCGGCGAGCTCTCCCTGTTCAACCTGTCCGACTACGCGATCGACGTGAACGTCTCCAACGTGAGGGTCGCGGTCGTGGCGTGGAGCCCGTTCACGGGCGCGAAGCTGGCCCTCGGCGACAAGACGATGCCGGGACCGTACCCGCTCCACTGGGGCGCGGGGAACAACTTCGCGACGGACTTCGTGTCGTTGACCGAGCTGGACTCGGGCGAGATGCTCAACCATCTGGCCGAGGGGTGGATCTTCGACATGGAGATCGCGGGGGGATACACGGCCGCCGAGATGTCCACCGGCCGTGATGTGGCTGCGATCATCTCGCAGGTCAATCAGAGGAATTCCCGCATCTCCATTCACTACGGGGACACGACGACGCGCGCCTACGGCCAGGTCTCAGTCTTCCAGCCGAACAACGCCTGCCTGACGGGGAAGGACCTCCTCACGACGTACGTGGGGGCGGCCAACGTCGAGTTCGACCGGCTGCCCGACGGCTCGCTCATCGTGAAGAGGATCAACCACCGCACGAACATGTTCGCGGACCGCGACTTCGATTCGCTCACCCCGACCGAGCAATCGCAGTACGGCCGTTGGATCGTGGGGTTCAGCTACGCCTCGCAGCCCCTGACGGAGTTCGATCTCGAGAACACCCTCCTCGCTCCCGAGGACAAGATCTTCTTCTACTTCGCCACGGCCGCGGACTTCCAGGAGCCGACGCCGCCGCCCGACAAGGATTCCGCCCTCGCCGTCGCGAACGACGGCACGTCCCCGGCGACGCAGCTCGTCTCGTCGGTCTCGACGTACGACACCGTGGACCTCTACGTGAAGACGGGCTTCACGATCGAGAGCGCCTACACGCAGTTCATGGGCAACATCTACAACCCGCGGTGCGGGAACGTGTACGGCGCGACGTGGTACGGCCACCGCGTCACGACCGATTCGACCCTCCACAACATCACGGTGCCGAACGCCGACTGGTACGGGCTCCAGGTGGACTTCGGCGGCCAGGGGTACCGGACCATCGCGAGCCTTCTCGCGGATCCCTCGGCCAGGGCCTCGATCACGTCGTTCCGGGGCTTCCCGAACTACGACTTCGTCCTCCACACGCTCGTCACACCGGCGATGCTCGGGAGCTATCCGACGCGCAACCTCCAGGTGAAGAGCGTCAACCCGCGGCAGACGTTCAGCGTGGGGTACGAGGGGACGAACGTCCTCGGGCAGCACGTCTCCTGCCGCTGGAGCGATCCGGGCGGCTTCTACCACAACAGCGGCGACCTGAAGGTCTGGTACAAGCTCGACAACATCGACGGGGATCTCGACCATCTCTATTCGGCCGCCCACACCGGGATCGACACCGATGACGTGAACCCGCGCCGCTTCCCGTTCGCCCCCGAGATGCTCGACGGCATCGACAACAACGAGAACAGCGTGGTGGACGAGAGCCCGCTCCTGTGCCCGTCGGGGCTCAAGAGCTACGACTCCGGCACCTGCACCCTCGACAACCGGCTCGGCTGGTACCCGGCGTCGCCGAACACCCTGCTCGAGCAGCGCTTCAAGAAGGCCGACGGCACGTATACGGCGTGGACGACGGTGGGCAGCGGCCTGACGTCGTACTCGTTCGTCATGACCTCCGATGCGACCGTGACGTCGATGGAGATCCGGACGACGTACTACCCGGCGGGCGGCGGGTCGTTCGCCGGCGTCACGTCGATCGACCACCTGCCGGGAGGCGACGTGCCGGTCTTCGCGGCGGGCGTGGACGTCCAGGCGGAGGCGGGAAGGCTCATCATTCCGATGCGGACCGACGTGTCGGGGCTCGACACGTACGTGAGCGTCCCCCTGGGGACGGTCGCGTTCGGTCCGGCCTCGGCGGACTACCGGTTCAGCGTCACGCAGACGGGCGACTACCAGATCTGGTCGCGCGTCTATGCGACCAACTCCGGTGACGACTCGTTCATCGTGATGGTCTTCAACCCGCAGGGGCAGCCGATCGACTTCGGCTTCGGCACATCGGCGCAGTTCCGGTTCGAGGTCTCGAGCCCGGCCTACGGGTACGGGGCCTTCAACTGGACGCGCGTCGGACACTGGAACCCGTACGTGACCCCCGAGCAGTTCATGAACCCGATCCTCTATCACCTGACTCCGGGGACGTACATGGTGTCGTTCAAGCCGCGCGAGCTCGGGGCGAGGCTCGACAAGCTGAGGCTGGAGAAGTACTGCGTCGACGCCGATGGAGACGGCGTGACGGTCTGCGCGGGCGACTGCAACGACAACAACCCCGCCGTCTACCCGGGGCACGCGGAGGTCTGCGGCAACGGGATCGACGACGACTGCGACGGCTACGTCGACGAAGGTTGCGGCGGCGGCGGAGGCGGCTCGCCGGTCTTCAAGAAGGTGGTCGAGTAGTCGAAGCGGCCTCGACCGAAGTCAGCGCATCCTCGACCCCGGCCGTCCGATTCGCGCGGCCGGGGTTTTCTTATCCGGGAGGGTCTGGTAATCTCGTTCCCATTCAATGGGGAAAGGAATCGGGGGACCCGCGGGCGGGCGGCCTGCGGGGAGCATCCTTTCCTCGCCGGGCGCGGGTCCGGCTCACATGCAGGACAGCGACGAGAAAGAGCTCCTGGCCTCGATCTCCGCGGGGGGGGTGTCCGCGTGGGAGCGGTTTCTCGCCGCCTCCGCGGACGCGATCTTCCGGGTGATCCGCCTCTTCGCGGACGGCTACGACGACCGGATGGATCTCTTCCTCTTCGTCTGCGCGCGCCTCAAGGAAAACGACATGAGGCGGGTGCGCGCGTACCGGTACCGCCCCGAAGCCCCGTGCCGCTTCTCGACGTACCTGTCGGTCGTCGTCAAGAACATCGCGCTGGACTTCATCCGAGCGCGCGACGGCCGCTTCCGTCCCTTCCGCACCGTCGAGGGGATGGACGAGACCGATCGGCTCCTCTTCGAGTACCACCTGCGCGACGGCCGCCCGCTCGCGGAGGTGAAGGAGACGCTCTCCGGCCGCCACGGCATCCGGCTCACTCCGGGCGAGATCGAGACGCGCGCGGAGCGCGTCCAGTCGAGCCTCTCCGCCAGCCAGAGGTGGCGGCTTCTCTCGCGGCTCTTCGAGAGGCGTCGCCCCGTCAGCGTCGAGGCGGTCGGCGAGGCGGCCTTCGAGGGCGATCGCGCGAGCCCGCGCCGCGGGTTCGACGGGGATCCGGAAGGCCCGATGCGCTCGCGCGAGGCCGATCTCGCCTTTCACGAGGCGATGGAGTCGATGCCGCCGAGGCAGCGCCTGGCCGTCGTCCTCCGCTATCGCGACGGGCTCGGGCCTCACGACGTGGCGGAGGTTCTGTCGGTGTCGAAGGGGGAGGCGGAGAAGCTGGCGCGCGAGGGGGTCGAGCGCCTGCGGCTCGGGCTGAAGCGTCATGGCGTCGCGCGCCCCGACCTCGAGTCGTCGGGGATGTCGTCGTTCTGGCCGGTGTGAGGGAGTGGCGCACGTGAGAGAGCATCCGGACGAGCTCGTGACGGCGGCGTATCTCGACGGGACGCTCGAGGCGGGCGCGCGCGACGGCGTCGAGGCGCACCTCGCGGAGTGCGGGGAGTGCCGGTCGGGCGTCGTCCTCCTGAGAGGGGCGGCCTCCTCGGCGCCCCAGGCGGTCCCCGCGGAGTGGATTCGATCCGCTCGCGCCCCCCGGGGCGCCGCCGGGACATCGACCGAGCCGCCGGCGGAGTCGTTCACCTCACGCCTCGTGAGCGCGCTGGCCGCCGGAGTCGTGATCGCCGTTGCCATGGGAATGTGGTTCACGACGACGACCGTCCCATCGACCAGCCGCATCACCGGATACCGCGGGGCTTCGGGAGGAGCCTTCGAGGGGATGAGGCCCGCCGCGGGATCCACGGAGCGGGCCGCCTCCCTCGCGTTTCACTGGCCGGCCGTCGCGGGTGCCGATCGCTACGTCATCAACGTGGAGAGCGCCGCGGGTGAGGCGCTCGGGACGATCGAGGCGCGCGCCGGCGCGACGTCGGCCGCGTGGCCGGCCGGCACGGCGACACCCCCCGCGGGGACGCTGATCTGGCGAATCCGTGCGATGGCGCTCGACCGCGTGATCGCGGAGAGCCGCCCGACGGCCTTCGAGATCCGCTGATGCGCTCGGGCTGCCGGATCCGCCTCGCCGTTCTCCTGGCCCTGGCGCTGGCGGTGTCCGCCGCCGCCCGCGCCGGCGAGGTCGAGGCTCCGGCGTTCACCGAGGCCGCGCGGGCCGCCGCCGCGCGCGGCGACGCGAAGGCGATCGCGAAGCTCGTGGCGGCCGACAGGGCCACCGCGTACGAGGCGGCCGATCGCCTCCTGGAAGAGGGGACATCCGACAGCCTGGCGCTCGCGGAAACCATCGCCTCCCGGTACGCCGCGAGCTATGACGACGCGGCGCTCGCCGATCGCGTGGCCCTCTTCCGCTCGTTCACCGCGGCCCAGGTCGAGCGGCGTCGCCTTGCGGTCGCGCGGAAGAAGGAGGCGATCACCGCTCTCGGCGAGGGGCGGACGGCCGACTCGCTCGCGGGGTTCGAGAGCTCCCTCGTCGATTTTCGCGAGCTGGGCGACCTTCGCGAGGAGGGGAGGTGCCTGTCGAACCTCGGCGCGGTCCTCGCGGTGACCGGAAAGGCCGACGAGGCGCTGGCGAGGCTCGAGGAGGCCGCCGCCACGTCGCGCCGCGCCGGCGACCGGGGTCAGCTCGCGGCGATCTTCCTCAACCGCGCCTACGTCGTCGGCGATCTCGGCGATGTCCGGAGCGAGCGCTCGCTCCTCACGGAGGCGATCGTCATCTCCCGCGAGAACGCCGACGCGCCGGCCGAGGGGCGCGCCCTTGCCGTCCTCGGCGGGCTGCTCGAGAAGCTGGGGGAGGCGGAGCCGGCCACGGACGCCCTCCGCCGCTCGCTCGCGGTCGCGAGGCGGATCGGCGATGCCGAGATGGAGAGCGCGGCGTGGTTCAACCTCGCCGGGATTCGCGAGAAGCAGGGGGATTTCGCGGGTACCGTGCGCTTCATCCGCCGCTCGATCGACGCGGCGCACCGCGGCGGCCTGACGCAGGCGGAGGCCGACTCGAGGCTCCGCCTCGTGACGCTCGCGAGGGGCCAGGGCGACTACGCGACCGCGACGCGGGAGGTCGCCGAGGCGCGCGCGGTGATCGCGACCACCGACGATTCGATCCTGAGGTCGGGCGCGGACGACGAGGAGGCGATTCTCCTGTCGTCCATGGGGGAGTACGAGAGATCGCTGCCCCTCTTCGCCAGCGCGGAGAGCCTCCTCGAGGGGACCGACGCGTCGGGGCAGCTCAGCTCGATCCTGGGAGGGCGCGCGGTCTCCCTCTACTACCTCGGGAGGTACACCGAGGCGGAGGAGAGCCTCACCCGGGCGATCGCGCTGGCGGCCGCCGCGGCGCGGCCGGATCTCGAGGCGACGCAGCGCATGAGCCTTGGCGTCCTCGTCTCGGCGCTCGGGGAGGGGGCGCGCGGCCTCGGCGAGTTCGAGAAGGCGGCGGGGATCTACCGGACCACTGGCGACCTGGTCGGGCTTGCCGAGGTGCTCGACGGGGTCGGCAACCTGAGGTTTCGCTCGGGGGATCTCACCGGCGCACGGGAGGAGCTCGAGGAGGCGGTCGCCGCCTTCCCGCCCGAAGCGAGCCCGCTGCAGCGGGCCGAGGCGCGCAAGGACCTCGCCCTCGTCGAGTTCGCCTCGGGCCCGGCGCGCCGCGACGCCGGACGCGCGCGGCTGAAGGAGGCGCTCGACGGGTTCACGGCCCTGGACGATCTTCTCGGGGTGGTCCACTGCGGCCTCATCGAGGTCGAGGAGGATCTCGGGATCGCCGCCCCGGCGGCGGCGCGCGCGGCCCTCGAGCGGACCTCCCGGTTCGCCCGCGGCCGGCGGACGACGGAGTTCGGCTGGCAGACCGAGCTGATGGAAGGGCGCGTGCTCGAAGCGGAGAAGAAGCCCGCCGCGGCCGCGAAGGCCTACGCGCGATCCATCGCCGAGGTGGAGGAGCTCAGGGCTGGGGTGCGCGCGGCTCCCTGGCGCGCGGCCATCCTCGACGACCGGATCGCCCCGTACCGCGCGCTGTCACGCCTCGACGCCGAGTCGGGAGACGCCGAGAAGGGCTACCGCATCGCGCGCGCCGCGAAGGCGCGGGGCTTCACCGATCGCCTCGAGTTCCCCGCGTGGGAGCCCGCCGCGTCGACCGCCGCAGCCACGGAGCCCCCCGTGACGACCGCGGGGGTCCCGTCCGCCGCTTTCCGGCGGCTCCTCGGGCCGGACGAGGCGGTCCTCGACTTCTTCTACGACGACGCCGGTCTCGGCCTCTACGTCGCGCGGCGCGACGGCGTCGTCTTCCGGCGTGTGGCGTCACGCGACACGTCGATCGACCCGCTCGTCGAGGCGGTGCGGTATCCCGGGCGGCCCGCGGCCGCCGGGTCGGCGGTCGCCGAGAGCTGGTCGCGCGCCGCGGCCCGCCTGGGCGAGCGGATCTTCGTCCCCATCGCGGCCGATCTCGACGGCATCGACCACCTATTCATCGTCCCGAACGGCCCGCTTCACGCCGTTCCCTTCGCGGCGATCGGTGCCCCGGGGGGGCGCGCGATCGATCGCTTCACGCTCACCGTTCTCCCCGCCGCCGAGGCGCTCCTGTCGCGCGGTCGTTCTCCCCGGGAGGGATTCGCCCGCACGCTCGCGCTCGGCGATCCCGCGACGCCGGAATCGTCGCGACTCCCGGGGGCGGCCGAAGAAGCGCGGGCCGTGGCAGCGTCAGCCGGGCGCCTGGGCGATCTGCTGCTCGGGGTCGAGGCGCGGGAGTCGGCCGTCAAGAAGCGCGGCGGCGCCTACGGCGTCCTCCACGTCGCCGCGCACGCCCGCATCGATCCAATTCAGCCCGCCCGGTCGGCGCTCCTCCTCGCTCCGGGCGATGGGGACGACGGCCGGCTCGAGGCGGGTGAGATCGCGGCGATTCCGATCTCCGCCTCGCTCGTGGTCCTCAGCGGGTGCGGCGCCGCCGCCGAAGGAGGGCTCGCGCACGGGCGAACGGCCGGCGACGAGCTCGACGGGCTGGCCCGCGCCTTCCTGACCGCCGGGGCCGGGACGGTCATCGCCGGGCTCTGGGAGGCCGACGATCGCGCGTCACGCAGGATCGTGCCGCGCCTCTTCGAGCTCCTCGCGGAGCATCCCCCGGAGCTGGCCGTGCGGTTGGTGCAGAGCGAGATGATCGCGGGTCGGCTCGTGGACTCCGACGGAGCCCGCTTCGACCATCCCTTCTATTGGGCCGGCCTCGCGGCCTACGGCGCCGGCACGCCCACCGTCCCGGGCTCCGCGCGGGCCTCGGCGCGCGGGGACGGTTCCGTCGAGCCGGCGCGCCGGTAGGGGGCGAGCGCCAGCAGGGCGCGCAGCGTCAGAAACGTGGAGCCCGGGGCCGCATGGTCCTTCGCGCTCGGCGACCAGCAGCCATCCGATCCCTGGGACGCGAGGAGAACCCGGGCCGCTTCGTCCCCGAGCGCCTCCCCCCCTCCGGCGCGCAGAGCCTCGGCGGTCGGCAGGTTCGCCCACTCGAACAGATCTTCCGGGGGCGCCGGACCGGTCGGATGGTGCGCGGCAGCCCAGGCACGGAGGGCACCGACGATGTCGCCGGCGAGAGCGGCGTCCGGCGGGCCGCCCGCCGCGCCCAGGGCGACCAGCATCCCCAGGTGGTACCCCTCGTAGAACGTCCCGCGATCCGCGGGAGCGGCCGCCGCGTCGCGCTTGAATTCGGCGACCAGACGATCGAACGGCTTCCTGGCGGCGGTCCCTTCGATCCCGGTTGCCTGCAGGAGCCTGACGCACCACGCCTCGTCGGCGCTCCGGCGGAAGCGCTCCTCACCCTCGTAGAGGTGCTCCGGGAGCCACCCGCCGTCATCCATGGCGGCGGCGACCTCGCGCGCGCCCTCCTCGTCGCGGTAGAGCCACGAGACGAAGCAGAAAGTGTCGAGGGCGACGCCGCTGGCGTGCGGATCGCGCGAGACGTTGGTGAACCCGCGCCCGCGCCAGAGCGGGAGCGCCCCCCTCAGCGCCTCGTCCGCGCGGCCGGCCATGGAGGCGAGAGGCTCGGAAAGCTGTCCCGCGCGCGCGAGGAGGACGAGCACCGTGTCGGCGTCGATGGCGCGATACGTCAGCTTCGACGAGCCTGGCGGGCGCGGCACGTCCTCGCCGGGGTAGACGTACTCGAGATACCGATCCCGGAAGCCGTCACCGGCGTGCCGCGCCGCGGCGCAGGCCGCCCCCCGCTCGAAGGCGCGCGCCACCGTCTCGGAATCGACCTCCGGGCCCGAGGTGCCGGCGGTCAGCGCGGAGGCGAGGGCCCACGCGGCTGCGGCATGCGTCCATCTCATGTCTCTCTGTTAACGGACAGGATCTCAGGGCGCGGCCAGAATCTCGATGACCGCTGCGACCAGATCCTGCATGGGGAAGGGCTTCGTCAGCACCCGAGCCGCCCCCAGCCTGGCGGCCAGGGTCAGGTAGTTCTTCGCGTCGATCCGGCCGCCTCCCGAGATGCCGATGATCCGGATCTTCGGTCTCAGGGCGCGCAGCTTCTGGATCGCCTCGAGTCCGTCCATCTCGGGCATGAGCATGTCGGTGACGAAGAGATCGATCTCGGACTCGCGGGCGCGCGCGATCGCCTGAACGCCGTCGGCGGCCTCGACGACCTCATGTCCGGCATGCTCGAGCGTCAGGCGCAGGACCGCTCTCAGGTTCGGGTCGTCGTCGGCCACCAGGATGCGAGCCATCCGGTACCTCCGCGCAGGTGTCAGGGCTTTGCGGGCGGTCCCTCTTTCCACGAGAAGACGTAGGCGGCACCGCTGAGCGGCTCGCCGTCGGCTTCGGCGTACGGGTAGAGCAGGAAGTTGATCGAGGCTCCGGCCTGAGGGGGGGACAGGACGATGTCCCGGCCGACGCTGTACGTGATCCGATCCGCGTCCAGGTTTCCGAAGTAGTAGTCGCGGTGGCCGCCGGGGGCGGCGCCGTCGACCGGGTCGACCGGAATCCACCCATGGCCGTCGAGGTAGAACTCCGACCAGCAATGGTGCTCCGTGAGACTCCCCTCCGGGGCGTCCACGGGCAGCTTGAAGCCGGTGACCATGCGGGCGGGAATGCCCGAGGCGCGAGCCAGGGCCTCGAAGACGACGTTCAGATCGGTGCAGTTGCCGCCCTTCGACATGAGCGCGTACTTGAGATCGCCCTGGCCCCAGCCCGATCCGCTCCGCCCGTACTTGATGTTGAGGACGACGTAGTCGTAGATCGCGCGCGCCCTGTCGACCGGGGCGGCCTTGCCGGCCGTGACTTTGGACGCGAGGCTCTTCACGTCGGCGTCGATCGGCGCGAGGCGGTCCCCCTTCAGGTACGTCGCGAGGTTCGCGGGTTTCGGGGGCGCGACGGCCGGCTTCGCCTTGAGATCGGGATGGCGGACCTCTTCGCGCTCGAGGGTGAACCTGGTGTTGATGTTGATCGACACGCCGCCGCGCGGCCCGGAGTGGAAGTGGGTCAACCGGTTGCCGTTCGCGGGCTCCGTCTCGACGCCGCCGTCGCCCGGAGAGTAGATGACGAGATCGCGGACCTTCTGCCCCTCGGTCTCCACGGGGATGGGCACCCAGACGTCGAAGGCCTGCTTGTCCTTGGGAGGGTGCTCGTACAGTGTCGTGTAGGAGAAGAGAACCCGCCGCGTACTCTTATGAGCCGGGGCCGGAGCCGCGGCCCCGGGGCCCGGGGGCTTCGGCTGGGAGGTGGTCGTCCTCGCCGCGGCGGGGGCGGCCAGAGCCGCGGTACATGCCAGGGCGACGAGCGTCGATCGTGCGGTCGCGAGCGTCATCGAGGGATTTCCTCCGTCGAGCGCTCCCAATCTAGCACAGCGCCCGCGGCGGGCCGGATCGTCGCGCTGAATCGGGCGCCGACGCGACGGGCCGCTAGGCCGCTCCGGCCGCTCCGGGGCCGCGTTTCCGGAACCCGCCGCGCTGCATGTCCCCCCAGCCGCGGCGATTGCGCAGGAATTGCCAGAACGCCTGCACCTTCGACAGCGAGAGGATCTGGCGGTAGCCGAAATTCTCGAGGATCCCGTACACGACGAGCTTCGTCAGATCGAGCCAGCCCGGGTAGCGCCGGAAGGAGATCTCCTCGAGAAGGATCGCGGCGATGGAGAGGAAGACGCCGTAGAAAACGGCGAGGGCCGCGAAGAGGAAGAAGAACTCCCAATTGATGATGCCGAGGATCACCGAGATCGTCACCGCGATGTAGCCGAGCAGCTCGACGAACGGACCGAGGGTCTCGAAGAAGAGGAAGTACGGAAAAGCGAAGGCGCCGATGATGCCGAACCGGGGATTGAACAGGATCGCCTTGTGGCGCCAGAGGGACTGGAGCAGGCCCCGGTGCCACCGGTTCCGCTGGCGGATGAGCACCGCCATCTTCGTCGGGACCTCGGTCCAGCAGACCGGATCGGGGACGAAGACGATGCGGTACTTCGCGCGCTTGCGCCGGCAGCTCTCGTGGAGCCTCACCACCAGCTCGAGATCCTCGGTATCCGACGTGGAGTCGTAGCCGCCGATCTGGATCACCTCGCTCTTCTTGTACAGGCCGAAGGCCCCCGAGATGATGAGGAGCGACCGCATCACGCTCCACCCGATGCGCCCGGTGAGGAAGGCGCGCAGGTACTCCACCACCTGGAAGATCGGCAGCGCCCGGTCGGGGAGCCGGATGTCGGTCACCCTCCCCTCGTGGACGGAGCAGCCGTTCGCGATGCGGACGATGCCGCCGACGGCGACCATCTCCCGGGGGTGCTCCATGAACGGCTTCACCACGCGCAGCAGCGCGTTCTCCTCGATGATCGAGTCGGCGTCGACCGAGCAGAAGAGGGGAAACCTCGCCACGTTGATGCCGGCGTTGAGGGCGTCGGACTTGCCCCCCTTCTCCTTGTCGATGACGACGAGGTTGGGCATCATCAGGTTTCCGTACAGCCCGCGGATGTTCTTCGTGGGAATCGAGCGCCGGTAGACCTTGTCGAGCCGCCGCAGCTCGAACGCCTCGATGAGGTTCTTGAGCGTCCGGTCGGTCGAGCCGTCGTTGATGATGACGACCTCGAACTCGCCGTAGTTCACCATCTGCAGCGAGCGAACCGTCTCGACGATGGTCTTCTCCTCGTTGTGCGCCGGCACGAGAATCGAGATGGGCCAGGTGAGATCCGACGCGAGGATGTGCTGGTAGTCGCTGAAGAACGTCCGCTTGACGAACTTCAGGACCTCGAAGAGCGAGACGAAGAAGAGGAAGAGGTACGTCGCGTTCAGCGCGACGAAGTACAGCAGGACGAAGTCGTTGAAGAGGACGACGCCGTCGATGACGATGTGTCTCAACGTTCTCCTCTCACGCGACCGGGGCCGGCAGGCCCAGCAGCGCCGCCAGCCGTTGGCGGACCATGCGGTCGGGGTGATCGCGCGCGACCTCGGTGAGCAGGTCGGTGCGGCGCAGCTTGACGAGCTTCGCCATGATGCCGAGCGCGCGCGTCTGCTCGCCCGGCGCGGTCGAGACCAGCATGCCGACGAAGGTGTCGAGGACGCCGCTCTCCTGGAGCATCTGCACCGACTGCTGCGCCGCATACGGGTCGTCGGAGTCCAGGACGTGCAGCAGGGCGTCCTGCCCCGCGCCTCCCTTCCCCCTCAGGGCCTCGGCCGCGTTGGCGCGCACCCACCATTGCGCGTCCGAGAGGGCCGCCGACAGCGCCGGGACGCTGTCCGTCTCCCGGAGGCGCCCGAGGGCCTTCGCCGCCATCGCGCGCACGGACCACTCCCGGTCGTTCAGGCACGCGGCGAGGGCGCCCGCGTTCGTCGGATCCCCAATCATCCCGAGCGCGTAGGCGGCGCGCGCGCGCAGGTCCGCGACGGGATCCTTCAGGAGGTCGAGGAGCAGCCGGCTCGCCCGGAGGCTCTTGATCCGGCCGAAGATGTCGATGGCGGAGATCCGGGCGGCGTCCGGCAGGTTGCGGAACTCCTCGAGCAGCACGTCCACCGCGTCGTCGCCGGCGGCGATGAGCATCCCGCCGACGCGGATCGCGGACCAGCGGCCGGCGTCGCGGAGCGCGCCGACCAGGGGCCGGAGCGATTCGGGGGTTCCGATGCCCCCCAGCGCCTGCGCCGCACGGATCCTCACCTCGGGCATCGGATCGGACATCACCTCGATCAGACGCCGCGTCGGCTTCTCGCTCGCCATCAGCCCGAGCTTCTCGGCCGCCTCCGCGCGCAGCCACCAGCGGCGGCTGTCGAGCTGCTTCGTGTAGTGATCGACCATGCCCAGCCGCTCGAAGGCCTCGCGGGCGCGGGTGTTCACGTTCCCCCGCGCCACGCGCAGGAGGTCGAAGAAGATCTTCTCGATGACGAGCCAGTCGCGGCGGGTCACCCCGGAGGGGAGGAACTTCTCCACGGGCTCGGTTCCCATCACGTAGCGGAAGAGCGCCGGCTCCATCTCGGTCCGCCGCCGCGCCGCGAACCCCTCCCGCGACTCGCGCCACGCCTTGTTGACGACGATGATGAGGAGGAGGAAGAGGAAGACGATCGACACCGTCCAGAGGACGGTGACGACGAGGTCGTAGACCCCCGCGGTGGACAGGACGAAGGGCTGGGTCATGCGCCGGCGGGGCGCCGGTCGAGGATCTTCTTCACGCGCGCCAGGAGCTCCAGGGCGTTGAAGGGCTTCCGGATGTAGTCGTCGGCGCCCAGCTCGAAGCAGCGGAGCACGTCGGACTCCCGGTCTTTCATCGACAGGACGATGATGGGGAGCTGACGCGTGGCCGGGCTGTTCCTGAGGCTCCGCGTGATCTCGAAGCCGTCGTGGTAGGGCATGACGAGGTCCATGATCACGAGATCGGGCTGAGCCTCGCGAATGCGCTGAAGCGCCTTCTCGCCGTCCTCCGCCGTGGTGACCTCGTAGCCGGAGTCGGTGAGGAGCGCCGCGAGGAACTTGAGGACGATGGGATCGTCGTCGGCGACGACGATCTTCCTCCCCGCCTTCGTGCCCGTCATCGGTTCGTCCCCCCGGGCGCGCCGAGCTTGAACCGGATCCTCGCCCCGAACTCCGTGCTCGCGAACCCCGATCCGCTCGCGAGGGCCAGGTTGGTCCATCCGCCGTAGATCTCGCCCGTGATCCCGGGGCGGAAGTCCCACGTGCCGGCCGCATGGTATCCCTGCACGGTGTCGGTGTCGCGCGAGCCCGCGCGGATCCCGACGACCTGCCACCCCAGCGAGACGGCGGCGTTCCACCCGAAGCGCGAGCCGATCCGGTCGCTCACGTCGACGCCGCCCAGATTGGCGAGGTAGGCGTTCGGGCAGAAGTAGCCGGTGCCGGGATCGTCGCAGGAGTACTC